>JAFEGF010000188.1 GCA_018240225.1 Verrucomicrobiota bacterium | reverse complement strand
AACGATCGTGATATGGTTAAGAAGGGATGGTGACGGTTTCTGCGCTCATAAATATGAAGATCAATGAGCCTGCAACGAATAAGCAGCTTTATTGGTTAGAAAGGCGAGGATTTTACATTAAAACTCGCATAACAAAAATGGAAGCTATGAAGTTAATTTCTAACTCAATAAAGGAGCAGAAAAATGCAAAATGAAAAACTGAATTTCTCTAGCGACAAGGAACTGATGCAATGCGTAGAGAGATGCCTCTATGATAAATGGAAGGGCGAACCAGCTACGGTGAAGCAGAAAAGAAAGCTTAAAAAGATGAGAATCCCCTTCGACAAGAACTTATCTAAAGCTGGCGCATATTTTTTACTCAGAGAAGTGCTGAATAGGATCAAGTTTCCTAATGATTTCGTTGAAAAGATAGAAAAGAGGTAAGCATTATGGGTGGATTTGGGTCTGGAATGGGTATACGTTACAATACGAATAGGAAAAAGGCTTTCGTTCAAGAATACAAATCAATCACATCTAGGATGCTTCCTTACAAGACTATGCAGAAGATCCCAAGCCATGGCGTGCAGGTAAATTTGCATGGGGTGGATGCCTTAGTGTTTCCCAGTCATATGGAGATCCGTTCTGTTAATGGTGTAAAGGAGCTCTCCATAGACATCCCCTTTGCGAAATCAGCCGTTAATTATGGAAATTCTAGATATTGGATGCAGTGTCCCAACCCTCAATGTCGACGGCGCTGCGGAAAGCTTTATCTGTTCAACTTAAAAGGATTTTCTCTGTTCTTGTGTAGAATTTGCTTAAACCTAGCCTATAAAAGTCAGAATGAAACAGATTTAGATCGTCTTATCAGCAAAAAATGGGCGCTTATCCGGAGGTTGAAATCTGACTCAGATATTATTTTAAAAAAGCCCAAGTGGATGCAGAAAAAGACGTTTAAGAGACTTCTCATTGAACTTGAAGAATTAAATATACGGATCTCGCAAGGACTTGTATCTAAGTTTGGAGGCTATTGTCCAACTTTTTGAGGAAAACGATAATAGTTCTGTTTAAAATTAATAGTTTAATTTGTTTGAATTTTGTCTGATGGTATAATTAACGATCAATAAAATGTGAGGTTAATTATGTTTTTAAATCCTGTAGCTGACGCTCTTCTAGCAATAATCCCGCAGCAGCCAAATGCCATCCAAAACGCGTTAGCAGATGATCTAGTTCTTTTTGTAGCCGCCAATCAAGTTAAGGGGGCTGTCGAAGATCCAGAGCTAGTTAGAGTTTTAATGAAGTATGCAGAAAATCCAAACGAATGGCCAGTTCTTCATTATGCTATTTACGTTAATGATGAAAAAGCTGTTGAGGTTCTATTAAGGAATGGAATCGATCCAAATTTTGTATTTTTAAAAAACAATCCGAAAAATAAAAAAGGAGAGCCAATTCCAAACAATGTATCACCGTTATATCTTGCAATATATCAAAAATTTGATTTGAATAACCCGAATAAAATTAATACTAAAATAATAGAACTTCTATTAGATTCTGGAGCTGATCCTTATAAATTTGACCAAGGTTGGTCATCTGTTGGATGGGCATTACAAATTTACCGTGCAGCTACTCACAATTTAAATCAACACCCAGATCATATAAAGGCAGCAGCAGCATTTAAACCTAAGGCTATTGAAATTATGAATATCTTTACCTCGCGTAATATTGATTTCAATGTACCTTGTGGCATCACATTCCAAGGACTACACACCCCTCTTTACGCAGCGGTTTATCTTTGGAAATCGGAAGAATTAACAAATTTTCTTCTCCAGCATGGTGCGAGATTAGACAAAATCTAAAGGCATTGAAAATAAATCCCAGCAGCTTTTTCGACCTTCTCAGTAGTGCTCATAAAGCTTTCCAAAGGCGTGTTTGTTGTGATTGGCTCATTGGGAAGGATGAAGGCCTCGATCGACTTTCCTCTATCATCTAAGACAACCTTGAAGAAGTGCGTCGGAACAGCCACATCGTTCTTCCCTATGACCTGATAGCGGACGTACCATTTTCCATCGGCTTCTTGTTTTGGCAAGTACAGGCCTCCGGTGAAAACATGGATCACCTCGTACCTATTTGTGAGATCTCTTACATGCTTCTCAAGCTTCAACCAATAGCCTCGATTGAGCTGGGGACACTGTGGGGAAATATTCGACAGATAGAAGGTCTCCTTCATTGCCTCATCGCTGAAACGAGCGTCAGCAGCAGGACAGAGATGCCCTCGATCGAATCCCGACTTGGCATAGTCCGCTTTAGTCGATCTAAGAACGGCTGGGATGAACGGATCCTCTTGGAAGTCAAAGTCGCTTCGATCGGATGCACCTTTGACGCTGTCAGCAGTTAGCCGTTCGTAGACCCAGCGAGCCTGTTTGTGCTGTCCGTCGTAGGCTAGCTCATAAGCTCTTCGTTCAACTTTTATCTCCGAAATAGGTAGTGGCTTCTTTTGCCGTATTGCGCAGTTGTACCCAGAGAGTAACCCAATACTCAAAGCGGCGGCGGCAATTGATAACGTCCTGAAGATTCTTTTCATGTCGGTATTCCTTCTTCCTATTAGTGTTTGATTGACTTCAACTTCCTAAGCTTGAACTGGATTGATTTTAAATGCCACATTCTTTAAAACCATTCGCGCTAACTTTTCTTTATTCATGCTTTTGAAGGCCGGTAGTAAAATGGAAAATGACACCATCAATTTTCTGAGATCACTCTGTGCAAAGATGAAAGAAGTGGCCACGTTGTGTGATGCCTATCTCGAACAGGAGAGCAAGAAAAAGATCAAATCTTCTTCAGTTTTTGCTAATGAAGAAAAACTGCATACCAATCGGCTAATCCCTTTGACTAAGTGGAACCAACATCATGAATGGCCGACGATCGGATCGCTACGCGCAATGATTTTTTCCAGTTATAAGACCGGCGCTGATTACTTCATCCGTAAGGCTGGAAGACGTCTTTTGATTTGCGAGAAGTCTTTTTTTGAGTGGATAAATATGTCAGAAGATCAGAGAGTTAAAGCGAGCTTAGATGCGTCTCGCTTTAATAAAAAGTTCACGGATAAACGATAAAATATTAAACTTTCGTAATTAACTCATATTGAAAATCTGCTCGATTAATATTCCGCTAATAATTGATTTTATTATAAGTTAATCGGAGAAGTTGACTTTAGTTTTAAATTTGTTAAGATAGGTTTCCCATGGTATTAATCTTTCTCTTTGCAATCTTCCTAGAAGAATAGCAGGTGAAATCCCAAGCTGTTTTGCAAGTTCTTTAATTAATTTTTCATTAATTGATAATCCCAAAATCTGTTTCCAATTCTGCAAAGGAATTAAAAAATTACTTGCATACTCATTAGCTTTTTTTTCATCTTGGGAGTCCAACTGTCCATCTGTATCAATAAAAAGTATTTTTTTTGCATGAAAAAGTAGGTGAGCTGCTTCATGAAAGAAGGTAAACCAAAATTGATCATTGGATTTATATCGATCACTTAACATTAGTAATGGTTTATCAGAATTTAGCCATCTCGTCGCCCCACTTATAGGGCAGTTCTTTAAGCCTTTTAACGTGATAAGTGTTACTCCAGAGAGTTTGCATAACTTTTTCAATTCAGGAATAAATATTTCTGAATTTTCTTGTTCTGTAAGTTTTCTAGCTTCTTTCAATATTTTTCTAAACTTTTCTTCGTCATAGGAAGGAACATCGCAGAGAGAGGCTAAACGTTCGCACTGCCTAATCCAAGCTGCAATAGGTCCCTTCGGCTTCTTATCTATGGTTTTTGAACGATAAGCAGCTAAATCACATTCCCATTTTTCTCGCCAAAGGCTTACTGATCCCACTCCAAAAAAGCGAAGACATTCAGCAATTTGTTGAGTTTTATCCTTACAGGAGTTAATCCAATTCAAGTTAATCATTTCAGCAATGGGTAATTCTTTTAACCACTTCAGATCTTTTGCTAGCACTTTTTTTTCTTCAATGCGCGTCAATGCTTCTCGATACTGCGCTTCTCTTTTTAGCCAGAACTCTACTGTACTACCAAGAACGCGCTCAAGTTTTAATGCTGTTTCTTGATTAATTGGTGCTATGCCTTTAATAAGTTGGTTAACATGTTTTCTGCTGAAACCAGTGCGATTGGCTAACTCTGCTTGCGTCCATCCAAATTCTTCTAAAAGGTCTGAGATTGTTGAACCTGGAGGTACATACCAATCTGGATTAAATTGCCTCAGCTGTTTACTCATGATAGTCCTCAATACTTACAATCCTTACCATTGTTACATTTTTCCAATCCACTGTTTCATCGTTGTTTCTAGGAATTGGGATGTTCGCTGATTCAAAAATCAGTCGTATCATATCAGTCAGATCAATAGCATAGGCATCTTTTAGTTTATATTTAAGCGGATGAGGTCTGCCGGCTACAAGATCGCTAACTGAAGAGGCTGCTCGGAGGTCAGCTATTCGCCTTTTCAATTTTTGTGCGCGTATCTTACCTAATTTTTTTGTCATTTGTTTGTCATTTTCGCAGAGCTCTTGAAGCTTGTCGTCGCTAAAAAAAATTTCCACTTAAACCATTGACTTTTTTATAGTATTTTTTTGTTTACTGAATTGGTAACAATTATGCCTTTTATGCTTTTTTAAGAGAAG
>JAFEGF010000187.1 GCA_018240225.1 Verrucomicrobiota bacterium | reverse complement strand
TGACTTTGAGACCCGTCTGCATCGCCCAACTTATTCAAGTTGAGCTGCTTCGACGTCGGCTTCGCCTGGCTCAAATTCATGGCGCCTTCTTGCTAAATTCCCGACTTTTCATATCGTTTATGTATAGTCGATGACCAGCTCCGGATACAGAGGGAATGCGCGGAGCAGTTCTCCCACTTTTCTCTTGACCGATCCCAACGCGTTCGGTTCGATGTCCACTTTCGCCCGGCTAGGCTCCTGCCCCTTGTCTGATGCAGCCGGCTTGGTTGCACGGAGCAGTTCGACGATCAGATCGGCGATAAGATGCATCTCCTTCTCTTTCATTCCTAAGGTCGTCGCGGCAGCAGTTCCTATGCGGACCCCCGATGTGTACCAAGGGCCGTTCTTGTCGTAGGGAATACTGTTGCGGTTGACTGTAAAATGGGCTTCGCGCAGAGCAATTTCAGCTTGGCGCCCTGTGATCCCAAAGGTCGAGGCCACGTCAAAGACGATCAGATGGTTATCGGTGCCGCCGGTATTGATCTTCACTCCTTTAGAGGCAAGCTGGTCTGCCAGGGCCCGGGAATTGGCGACAATTTGCTGGGCATAATGCTGGAAGCCGACCGTATTCGCTTCTTTGAAGGCGATCGCCTTAGCGGCCATCACATGAGGAAGGGGCCCGCCTAGGACAATTGGACACCCCTTGTCCACAACTTCGCGCAGTTCATTTTTGCACAGGACAAGTCCGCCGCGGGGGCCGCGAAGAGTTTTGTGGGTTGTAGAAGTCACGATATGGGCATGGGGAACAGGATCAAAGTCACCCTGCATGACCTTGCCGGCCACAAGACCTGCAAAGTGGGCCATGTCGACCATAAATGTTGCGCCGACACTGTCTGCTATCTCGCGCATCTTGGCGAAATTGATCAGGCGCGAGTAGGCAGAGTAGCCCGCAATCAGGATAGCAGGCTTTTCTCTTTTAGCCTGTTCTTGCAAGGCTGCGTAGTCAATAAGCCCCGTTTCCCTATCGACTTCATAGGAGACCGACTGCATGATCTTTGCGGAAACGTTATGCCTGTAGCCGTGCGTCAAGTGGCCTCCGGAATTGAGGGACATCCCCATGACCTTCTGGTTCACGAGCAGTTGGCGCACCCTTTCGTACTCTTCAGGCGAAAGCTCATCGATGCTTTTTTTACCAAGCCGCTCCAACTCTTTATTTTGGACGCGAGATACTAGAATCGCCCAGAACGCAACGAGGTTGGCATCGGCTCCGGAATGGGGCTGCACATAGGCATGGTCGCTGTTAAAAATGCTTTTAAGCTCTTTGACGGCAGCCTCTTCGATCACATCGATATTGTCGCATCCCGCATAGAACCGATGGAAAGGGAACCCTTCCGAATATTTGTCGGTCAGAAGATTGCCCATCGCCAATTGGACTGCCAAGGAACAGAAATTTTCCGATGCGATCAGTTTGAGATAACTCCTCTGGTCCCTAAGCTCTTGAACGATCCGGTCGGCGATCAGCGGATAGGCCGACTGGATATGATCTAGGGAAGCCATATAGGCAATCGCGCTGCGCTTTCTTTGCTCCGGGGGAACTTTGTTAAAATATTTCTCCAAATGGGACATAGCGCTCTCCATTGCGCCGGAATCCGCGCGCTCGGTTTCAGTGATAACACTCTCAAGGCAAACATCTTTCATAGACAACTTCTTTGGTCCTCTTCTGACTTGAGGACCTTGGTGGAACTTAACGGGTGTTGTATCAGAATTTAAAGGATCCCGTCAAGCTAAGAGAGAGTTTATTGGGGGAAGGATGGTGTGTATTGAAATTTTGAACTGGGGCCGAGATGGTGGTTTTCACCGCACTCATAGTTCTGGTCGTTGATCAAGACTTTGAACTCGCAATCGGTAAATGGGGCGCTGGTCTCCCAGACCCATTCGTCAGGGCCGACATTTTTCAGTGGGGCCCCCCGATCCCAGCTTAGACCTGCGCCATTGCCGCGAATGGACAAAGTATTATTGAACCCGACATCGTATTTCACGACGATCCGGGCAGGCTCATTGGGAACAGCCTTTTTGACAGGAGATTTTTTTAGCTTCGCTCCCTTTTTGCCAGACAGCTTCCGTCCTGAAGGTTCGGACCGTCTAGCAATGGCAGCCTTCGTGCGTCTTTTGGAACTAGAAACTGACTTCGGCATACCCGGCTTTCTCCTGTTCTGCTAACATTATTTTGCTGAAAACCAATCGGCCCTGTCAATATTTTTTTTTCATTGTTTGTTCGGAATTTAAAGCTCCCCTCTTAGCAGGACAGCTCTCCAGGATTGAAATTTTGCTTGAGGGATAATTGCTTAAGCAGATAAGCTACCATGCCTAGCATTATCTATGTTTTTCCACCATTACAACGTGAGCGTGCCATGCAAGAAGGGTTAAAGGACATTTTAGACATTCAAGAGCTCGATATGAAAATGATTCGCCTCATGCGGGTCAAAAAAGAGCGTCAAAAAGAGATCCAGCAGATCGAAGACTTGCGCAAAGAGCTCCACATCCAGCTCACAGAGAAGGAAAACGAGATTACAGATCTTGGAAAAAACATCACTACCCTTGAGCAAAAGATCCAAGAGATCAACGCCAGGATCAAGAAGTTAGAAGGCCAGCAGAGCAATATCAAGAAGGCTGACGAGTTCAACGCCCTTACGCAAGAAATGACCCAAGCGGAAAGAGAAAGGATCTCCGTCGAACAAAAAGTCTCCGACCTGGTCGACAAAAAGGTTGCTGAGGAAGAACTTCTGGAAAAGATCAAAGAGAGCCTTAAGTCCTCTGAAGAGAGCAGCTTGGCATTAGAGCGCGAGATCCAGTCCAGCATCAAGCTGATCAACGAAGAAGGCTCCGGTCTCAAAGAACAGCGCGATACGCTCGCTTCTTCTGCAAATCGAGACACCCTCCAGATCTATGAGCGCCTCTTACGCAACAAAAAAGACCGCGTCGTAGTACCCATTGAGAACCGAACCTGCAGCGGCTGCCATATCGTGCTCACTGCCCAGCATGAGAACCTTGTGCGCAAAGGGGAAAACCTTGTCTTCTGCGAACACTGCTCGCGCATCCACTACTGGCAGGAAAGCGAAGCCCTCGAAGGCACTACAGCAGCGACAAAACGCCGCCGCCGCCGCATGGCCAACGCATAAATTTGGACCGTTCATTCGGGAAAGCAAGCAATCGCCGCCTTCCTTCCTCTTTAAAGAGGTTGAGAAGGGGGAGGAAAGTCTGGACTTCACAGGAGAAGATACCAGTGAAAGACTGGGGGCCGCAAGGCTACGGAAAGTGTAACAGAAAACATACCGCCGGACCGACGCTTGAGCCTTGAGCTGCAGCATCGCCGGAGAGGCTGAAAATGCAGTCTTAATGGAGACTGCCACACTTACAGAGATGTAAGGTGCTATAAACCCTATCTGAAGCAAGACAAAAGACGGGCGCTTCCTGTTCTCCGCAGAGCCTGTCTTAAACGTCGCTTGAGGACCTTGGCGACAAGGTCCCTAGAGGAATGATTGCTCAACGACAGAATCCGGCTTAACGCTTTCCCGAATCTTTTTATAGAATTTTCTAATTCCCTCTAAACCTAATTTTACATACAGAGGCTTCTATGGTTCGCCACATCCTTTTTTCTCTCACATTCTTGCTTTTCGGATCCTCCCTCTTTGCCAAAGTTATCTCGACAGAAGGCGATGGCTATCTGGAAGAGACGAACGGGCAATATGTTCTTCACGTGAAAGGCACGCCCTATGATATGGGCTACCAGCATGGAAAACTGCTTAAAGAAACGATCCAGCAAAATGTCGGGCAGTTCATCGATAAGCCCCCAGCTGGAGAAGAAGGAAGAATCAAAGAGTTCTTGCGCAACCTCCCTCAAATGAAAAACTACATTCCTCCTTCTCTGATGGAAGAGATGAAAGGCGTTGCTGAAGGATCGGACATCCCTTTTGAAAAAATCCTCATCCTCAACTTGTTTCCAGAGATGTTCCACTGCAGCGGCATCACCGTAAATGGCGAAGCGACGATTACCGGCTCACTGTACCATGTCCGCGTCCTCGACTATTCCATAGGCAAATCGATCCAAAAGAGCGCTGTCCTCATCATTGCCGAACCCAAGGACAAGGTCCCATTTGCGAACGTCAGCTATGCGGGCTTCATCGGATCGGTCACAGGAATGAACGCAGCGCGCATTGCGATCGGCGAGATCGGCGGACACGGTTATGGGTATTGGGATGGGGTCCCGATGGCATTCCTTATGCGCTCAGTATTGGAAAATGCCCACACCCTCTCGGAAGCCCAGGCCATTTTCCAAAACGCTTCGCGCACTTGCGAATATTACTACGTCATTTCCGACGGCAACAGCAATACAAGCATCGGGATCTACGCGACAGCTTCGCAAATCCATTTTGTCAATCCAGGCGACCCTCATGCCATCTTGGCGCCGAAAGGCGTCCCTGCCCATTTCGGCACAGATGGCGAACATGACAAGTTCTTTCTCTCTCCTTGCGAAATTGATTCCTGCCCTAACCAAACCGTTTTATTCGATCAGGAACAATCTCTCATCGCCCTCATCCGCACACAGCCTAAAGATTGCCTCCTATTGACCGGCTTTCCTTATCCAGAGCGATATCCTGTTCTCGCTGATCGGGTGATCAGCAAATGGGGCCAGATCGATGAACAGCAGCTGATAGAGATCATCAAGCGCCC
>JAFEGF010000186.1 GCA_018240225.1 Verrucomicrobiota bacterium | reverse complement strand
TTTGTCCACAGCGTCTCTGTCAATACCCAAGCGACACTTTACGGTCTGCGCCAGGAAGTCCCTTTCGAGCGTTGGTTCTACCATTACGGCCTTGAGCAAAACCTCTCCGATGCCCAGATTGTGGACAAAGTGAAAGCCCGCGCTTGGGCTGTCGCCTCTCTTAGCGAAAGCCTTTTACGCGCAACGATCGAACTTGCCGCATTTTGCTTTTCTAAAGTTTTAGGCCGTCCATGCGCAGCCGAACATCAAGAAGTGCTCTTCGCGCAAGGAACCAGCATCTCTCTCAGCATCCACGCCATCGTCGATCCTGAAGGCGCCGTCAAGGCAGCCACAGCGCCTGGCCAGGACGATCTTCCAAGGATTGGATCCCTGCTCAGCAACTGGCGCTGGGGAACCGCTTACTACGGCACGTTGACCATCCCTATTACCCACCTTGAGTGCAGCCAGTACAACTGGATCCGCACTTAACTCCTTAAGATACTTGAAGGTCTGAGTGATCAGACCTTCTTGATAGCTTTTCAAACAAATCAGAAGAAGGTTGCGATTTTTCCCTGCATCTGCGATAGCCAAGAATAAGGCAAATTGCGGACGCAGATATGATCGAGTATTATTTTAAAACAGCGAAAGAAGAGAACTTCCTCAACTTGGGAACTCCCCGAGATGGATGCTGGATCCATGTTGAAGAAGCGACAATGCTCGATCTGGAACAGATCTGCCAGCTCACATCGCTTGAAATCTCCGATTTGCAAGACTGCCTTGACAAGTATGAGATCCCACGAATCGAAAAGGTGAAAAATGCGGTCCTCATTTTCACGCGCCACCCGATCGAGCTTGATGTGGCCGTCGGACTCTATACGGCGACCTTGACCATGATCATGACCTCCCACTACTTCATCACGATCTCCCCTCAGAAGAATCCGATCATCCGTAATTTTATTGGCAGAAAGAACAAACTCTCCACCATCCAACGATCTAAGCTGATGATCCATGTATTTTTACGTGTGATCCAAGAGTTTATGACACAGATCCGCAGGGTTCGCCATACGGTGATGACGCAAGAAAAGCAAATGAACAGAGTGGAAAGCGAGGAGATCGCAACATTGACCCGGCATGAAGAAATTCTCAACCAATACCTGCAAACGCTAGAACCGACCCACAACGTCCTCGAAGGGGTCACTTCCGGGCGTTACACAAACCTCTATGAAAAGGACCAGGAACTCCTCGAAGACTTAAGCTTGGCAGTCAAGCAATCGGAGGACTTATGCACGATCGCCGTGAAAAGTATCCGCAGCTTGCGAGACTCCTATCAGATCATTTTCACCAATAACCTCCATAGGACGATCAAGCTCCTAACAGCGTTGACGATCATCTTCAACATCCCGACCATCATAGCAAGCGTCTATGGCATGAACGTGGAGCTCCCCTTTTCCAAAGACACGCATGCCTTCGTCATCGTGATGACAGGAATTATCCTCTTTTCCCTATTCGCCCTTCTCTTTTTTAGAAGAAAACGCTGGCTATAAACCTCCATTGGGTTATTGTGGATGGGCGGCTATTTTATCCAGGTCCCATAGATAATATTCGTAATCAGATTCTATCCAGCCATACCATATTGGATGATAGACTTCCTTGCTGACTAAACGTCCCAATGGATCATAGTTAAATATGATCTTCTGTTTTTCAGAGTGAATTTCCACTAATCGGTTTAATGGATCATAGGTTACTCCCACACCTCTTTCTGAAAGATTGCTTTCAGGATAATCCAAATCTTTAACCAGTTGATCATCTTGACTTTCTAAAGAAGGAATTTCTTTAAAACGACCTAAGGGAAAATGGTTTTTACTGTTTCTAGTCTTATATAAAGCTGCATCTGATTGGCATACAAGAAGTTGCTTAGGCAGTCTCCTTGATGAAAGATAAAAATAAGGATCGTTTGGATATCTTTGTTCAGCCCCCTTCATCGTTAAGATGTCTAAGTCTCCTAATGAGTCACATATAAAATCTTTGCCGAAATAGGAAGCTGTATAGTGAGTTTTTTGATGAAATTCTCGGTTAAAAGGAGGAACATCTTGTTCGATATCAATGGGATATTGAAGGCGAGAATCTCCACCGGCATGGAGCTGATTATAGGAATGGAAGTAAAGAGTTTCTCCTTGATCAGAAACTCGCCTGACCTGTTTCAAGAACAGTGGATCGTAGATATAACGGACCTCTCCCTGCTTGGCTATTTTAATAGACGTCAGTCGATTAAAAGCATCGTAACTTCTATTGATTTCCAAACTATTAGGGAAAATTTCTCGAAGAACATTTCCAAACGGATCAAACTCCCGAACAATTTTCATTCCAGAATTCGCATCAATTGCAGTTAGAAGGTTCCCTAAGCGGTCATAAGTAAAAGAGTATTTGATCTTATTATCGGAAGATTCCAGACAAGATATGAGTCCAAGAGGATTATATGAATATGCCAATGTAACGCCATCCGACAGAGACTTCGTTGCTGTTTTTAACGATGGGAAATAAGAATAAGAAGTCGTTTTCTCTTGACCTGCATTAATTTGTGTTAAACTCTTAATCTGGTGGTTCTCTGTGTAACAACATTTGACAATATAAGGATTTCGGAAATGGCCATCTTCATAAACATCTTCTTGCCAATGCAAAAGGTTGCCTTGAGGATCGTAAGCGAATTGTTTTCGAAAAACTGTTTTCCCATTAAAATTAGATCTTTCCGTTTGCACTGTACGATTCAAAGCATCCATTGTTTCAACAACAGTCCCTTGGCAAGGATCATGAATTGCCTTTTGCAAAACTTTCTGCCCTAATTGATTAGTATAATTCATGTTATAGGTAACTTTAGTGATTTTTCCCTGTGCGTCCTGTTGCTGCTCCAACCTTCCAAAAGGATCGAATTTGTAAGTATCCACAAACTTTTGCTCATTGATAATTCGGGTAACGGTTTCCTGATTTCCATCATCGTCATAGGAATAATTGATTTGATAAAGAAGATGGCCTGAAATATCTGTTCTCCTCTCTTCTAAAACTGTTCCATCTAAATCTCTTTTAATATCGATAAAAAGTGTGTTTTTACCATTATGTTTACAGATCCAGCTAACAAATCCCCTTGAGTCATAACCAAAATCCATAATACAGCCGCAATAATCGGTACGGATTTTTCGCCCGGCTCCATCATAGACTTTCGTATTGATATTTCCTTCTCTATCCGTTTCTGTAAGAAGGTTATAACCATTATAAGTAAAAGCCTCTTCCGCAAGTACTTCATTATTCGATGAAATGTAAGTTTTTGACAAAACCCTTCCAAGCACATCATTTTTAAACAAGACTGTTAACTGATCGCTATCTGTATAACTTATCAGCTTTCCACTTTTATCATACTTAAAGGACTCGATGCCTCCGTTTGGATGCATGATTTTAGTCGGCAAGCCATAAGCGTTATAACAATATGATGTAACATGTCCGTTCAGATCTGATTGAGCCAGTTTTCGCCCAAATGCATCATAGGCGGAAAAATCAAAAACAGGGCAGCTTGTTCCATCCAAATTTGCAATTGATGGAAACTCGGTTCTCGCGACTTGAGAAACAAGCGGGTCATAATGATAATACACCAAATTATCGAAAGGATTCTTTTTCTGGATGATCCGATCATGGAAATCATAATCAGCGGAAAATGTATGGACTTCTCCATTTTCTGCAATTTCAGTCAATTCTTTCAGCCGATGGTTAGCATCATAGCGAAAGGTCCTTTGAACCCTATTCGAAAAATTGGTCGAACTCTCAAGAAAGCCTTTCTGATCATAGGTATATGTCGCACGCTGTCCCCGCCAATTGGTTTCAGTTAGAACAGCCCCGCTCTCACTGAAGGTTTTTTCAATTGAATAGAGATAATTTCCTTTTGCGTCATATACCTCCTCGACCTTAACATTGCCATGCTGGTCATAGATTAAATGAGTTTTATTTAGCAGCCTTTTAACCCCCTCTTCCATATATGATTCTTCAATCCATTCTGGCATATGTAGAAAAGGCGTAGATTGTCGCAGAATATAGGTTTTCACTTTCCTTTGGGTCACGCAAGTAAGGTCATTTTGATCTGCGCTAGAACCATTATCAGAAATCGTTTGGATCAAGTTATTGCAATCATCATAGACCAAAAACTCTCTTAGGATGATCCGACTTCTTTCCTTCAGAAGCTTAGACGTAACAAGATTAGTATTAGGGAGATAAGAAAAAATAATCTCCTTTCCGTCTTCAGATTCTTCATTTAGCAGGAGATTTCGTCCATCATCAGAAAAAGACCGCCTAATGCTAAAAGTTTCCAACGCTCCGCTTCCAGTCAAATCTCCTTCTAGTGTTTCAAGTATCGGATTGCCAAAGCGATCATAGTCATACGATTTTTTATAGAGGAGCTTATGCCCTCCATCATGCACTTCTATAGACTTCAACCATTTTTTTTCATCCCACGAAAATCTCTTCTCCTTTCTTAAACAGTTCGTTTGATCAAAATATTGGATTGAAGCAAGCAGTAGATCCTTGCAAAAATGATAGATAATCGATGTGCCATCGACATCTTTAACAATTGTCGAACCGCCTTTTTTTCCTACAATGGGAGGGTCATAAGAAAATTCATAAACTGGAACAAGCTCATCATTAAGACCTACTGGAAATAAAAGCTTTTGGATTCTAAAATCCGAATTTTCTGATCCAAAAACAGCATGCTCAACAAAAAA
>JAFEGF010000185.1 GCA_018240225.1 Verrucomicrobiota bacterium | reverse complement strand
ATTATCAAGCAGTTGATCAGGTGCAAGTTTGTTCGCTCATCTCGATTAAAACTGGCGGATGCCCCGAAGACTGCAAATACTGTCCTCAATCTTCCCGTTATCAAACCCATGTCAATGCATCACCTCTGATGCAGGAAAATGAGATCATCGACTTAGCCAAGAAGGCGATTTCCCAAGGCGCTACTCGAGTTTGTCTAGGAGCTGCTTGGCGCTCGGTCCGAGATAATGCCCAATTTGATCAGATCTTAAGTGTCATCAAGCAAATTACCGGCATGGGGGTTGAGGTCTGCTGCACGCTCGGCATGCTTAACGAGTCGCAAGCAGAGAAGCTGAAGTTAGCAGGACTCTACTCGTATAATCACAACTTAGACACCTCTCCCGAATATTATTCTTCGATCATCACGACCCGGACATATGAAGATCGGCTGAAGACCCTCGATGCTGTGGACAAAGCTGGTATTGGCGTTTGCTGCGGAGGAATTATAGGCATGGGGGAAACTGTCGAAGACCGGATCGGTCTGCTCCATGTGCTGGCCAATCGGAATCCTCATCCGTCATCCGTTCCAATCAATCTGCTGATTCCTGTTGTTGGAACGCCTTTAGAAAAAAAGAAACCGGTGCCGATTTGGGATATGGTCAGGATGGTCGCAACGGCCAGAATTGCGATGCCAAAGACAATGGTCAGGCTCTCTGCCGGACGCCTCGGGTGCTCCGTTGAAGCTCAGGCTCTCTGTTTTTTGGCGGGAGCAAACTCGATTTTTTCCGGGGAGAAGTTGCTGACTTGCCCAAATCCTGAGTTTGATGAGGACAGGGAAATGTTTCGTCTTCTCGGTTTAAAGATCCTCCCCGCATTTTCGGCAAGCCGATGACTACTGCACTTCTCAATGCACACTTGATGAAGCGGAAAAAACAGGAATTGATGCGGACCCTTTCTTCATCGGAGGGATTGGTGGACTTTGCGTCCAATGATTACTTCGGATTTGCCCGATCTTTAGAACTGTTAGAGGACAAGGTGGATTGGATCGGATCGACAGGTTCGCGCCTGTTGACGGGGAACCACCCGCGTTTTGAAGAGCTGGAAGAGAAAATCGCACAGTTTCACCAAGCTGAGAGCTGTTTGCTTTATAACACAGGATACACGGCAAATTTAGGGCTGATCGCGGCGCTGGGATCAATCGAGCCGACTTTTATCTATGATCTAGACATTCATGCTTCAATGATCGATGGGATCCGCCTTTCCAAAGCGAAGAGCTTTGCTTTTCGACATAACGATCTGAACTCTTTGGAACGGAGGTTAAAAGGGGCGAAACCGCCTATTTTTGTCCTTGTCGAATCGATTTACTCGGTCAGCGGGGATTTGGCGCCTCTTAAGGAAATCGTCGATCTCTGCTTGCGTTATGGAGCTGAGTTGATTGTCGATGAGGCCCATGCGACAGGTGTTTGCGGAAAGAAGGGAAGAGGCTGCGTTGCGGACTTGGGATTGGAAGAGCGGATTTTTGCGCGTGTACATACGTTTAGCAAGGCTTTGGGAAGCCATGGCGGCTGCATTCTTGGAAGTCAGTTGCTTAAAAGCTACCTGATTAATTTTTCAAGGCCGTTCATTTACACGACAGCGATGCCTTTGTCTGCGCTTTCTTTGATTGAAGCTGGGTACGACAAGCTTGCTCGAGAAGCCCATGCCCATCAGCAGCGTTTAAGAGATCTTGTGTCCTATTTCCAGAAAAGATTGAGAACAAAAGGGCCTCAAAGTCCGATTCAGCCGATCTGGATTAACGGAGTGGAGAAGGCGCGCTCTTTATCAGAAAAATTAAGGAACAAAGGCTTTGATGCCCGTGCTCTTGTTTCTCCGACAGTTAAAAGAGGAAAAGAGTGTTTGCGCATCGTTGTGCATTCCTTCAACCAAGAAGAGGAAATTGACCGATTGGCGGAGGCTATAAAATGAAGAGGTTCATTGTTGCGGGCATCCATACAGAAGTCGGAAAGACGGCTGTAGCTGCGATCTTGACGGAGGCGTTGAATGGATATTACTGGAAGCCTGTCCAATGCGGTTTTCCGCAAGACCGTATTTGGGTTGAGGAGCGTCTGTCTCAAAGAGATCGGTGCTACCCGGAGACCTATTGCCTTGGCACTCCTGCATCTCCGCATTTGGCGGCAGAAGCGGAAGGGGTCCGCATAGAAGCTAAGGACCTCATTGCGCCTGCTTGCCAGGCTCCCCTTGTGATTGAAGGAACGGGCGGGATCCTTTCTCCATTAAATGAAACAGAAAGCTGGATCGAAGCGGCGATGCAATGGGATGCAGGATGGATCTTGGTCCATCGCCACTATTTGGGCAGCTTGAACCATTGCTTGCTGACAGTTGAGGCGATGAGGGCCAGGAATCTTCCTATTCTGGGGATGATCTTCAATGGTGAAGGGAATTTAGAAACGGAAAATATGCTTTTAAAGAGGGTAGGTGCACGTTGTTTAGCAAGATTGCCATGGCAGAAAGAGCTCGCAGCAGAAGCTGTGCAAATGATAGCCGAACAATGGAGGCCTCTTCTTCAATCCGTTCTTTAGTGGAAAGGGACCGCGCTTGCGTCTGGCATCCGTTCACTCAGGCCTTTGATGCAGAGCCTGCTGTTCCTATCATCAAAGGGGAAGGGGCCTATCTCTATTCTGAAACGGGCGAGGCGTATTTAGATGCGATCTCATCCTGGTGGGTGAACTTGCATGGCCACTCCCATCCTTACATCGCAGAGAAAATCGGAGCTCAGGCCAAAGAGTTGGAACATGTGATTTTTGCTGGATATACGCATCCGCAAGCGGTGGTTTTGGCCGAACGGCTGCTTGCGTTATTTTCCGATGCCTACTCCCATGTTTTTTATTCAGACAATGGGTCTACCGCAGTCGAGGTCGCATTGAAGATGGCCTTGCAAGTCCAAGGAAACGGAAAGCAGATCCTTTGTTTTCAAGGGGCTTACCATGGCGATACGTTTGGCGCGATGGCAGCTGCTGGCAGGTCCCATTACAACCAGCCTTTTTGGCCCTATTTGTTCCATGTCCATTCGATCCAACCTCCCATTTGCGGAAGGGAAGAAGAGTCGTTGCGGGAGTTTAAAAGGGCGGTCGGTTCAGGCGAAATCGCAGCGTTTATTTTTGAGCCTCTGATCCAAGGGGCTGGAGGGATGAGGCTTCATTCTCGGGATCTGCTGAACGGGATGGTCAAGCGATGCCAAGAAAATGGGATTCTCACCATTGCCGACGAGGTGATGACGGGATTTGGAAGAACGGGGGCTCTTTTTGCTAGCAGTACTCTGGATGTTTATCCCGATCTGATCTGCCTTTCAAAAGGGATATCGGGCGGCTTTTTGCCATTGGGCGCGACAATCGCCAAAAAAATGATTTTTGATTCTTTTTTGTCTCCGGATCCAGCAAAAGCCTTCCTGCACGGCCATTCGTATACAGGAAATCCTCTTGCATGCGCTGCTGCCAATGCCAGTCTAGACCTTCTATTGCAAGAAGGGTGCGATGCGGCAAGGAAAATGATCGAAACAGAGCACGCCGGTTTTCAAAGCAGTTGGAAAGGCCACCCAAAGCTTGTCCGCTGCGAGGCGATCGGAACGATCTTAGCGTTAGAATACCGGACAGAAAAGAGTTCTTATTACAGCGTGCTCAAAAAAGAGCTTGCCGCTTTTTTTAAAAGCAGAGGGGTTTTGCTGCGGCCCCTTGGCAATGTCCTCTATCTGATGCCCCCTTACTGCATCCGACGGGAAGAGCTGCAGAAAATGTATTCCTTAATTGCCGAGACTTTGGAGGAGCGGAAATGGGATTGATTTCCTTCGAAAACGAAATTACAGAACTGGTCCAAGCCATTGTGAAAGATCCGTTCTTGCATGGGCTTTGGCTTAACACCCTTTCTTATCTTGAAAACTGCGGGGCCCGCAAGATCGCTTCCTGCGAACATCCGACTGCTGTAAAAGAAGAGATGCTGAAGCACGCATCGGAAGAGTTCCGCCATGCTTTTTACTTGAAGAAACAGCTGGGAAGGATCAACCAGCATTTCGAGGATTACCGCCGATCTTATTTATTGGGAGGATGGCCGGCATACCATTATCTCAACGCCCTCGACCTGTATTCTTTCCGCTATCTTCAAAGCTTAAAGTTGGATCCTTCGGCAAGGAAGGAACTTGCCTATTTGTTAGTGACCTATGCAATTGAGCTTAGAGCGGCAGAGCTTTATCCGCTCTATCATTCCCAGCTCATCAAGGAACATTCAAGAGTTCAAGTGAAATCGATCCTCCTTGAAGAGCATGAGCATTTGCAAGAAATGGAATCAGCCTTAAGCCGTATCCCAATGTCCTCGATCCATATTGAGAACATCTGCCGCATTGAGGCCAACTTGTTTGCAACATGGCTTGTCGCCTGTGTCGAACAGATCAAGGAGCATCGGCTCGCACTGCGCGGTAGATTGCCATTTCATTGGACTGGATCTGTTCGATCATCACAAAGGTTGTTCCCGATGAAATGGCGATGTTCCAATGTTCAGAGGCATTCGAAGCATGGGCATTGAACTCAGAATCAGGAACTGCATCAAACGAGTTGTAGCGATAGAGGTTGTAAGATGTATTGGGCTCTAATCCGGAAACAGTGATCGTCAAGGTGATCGGCATGGGAGCAGGCCTCGTGTTCGATTTGTCCTCGATAGGAGGGACCTCGTTATTGACATTGGTCGTCAGGCGGACGGGCAGGGTGTCATTGTTCAAGTCGG
>JAFEGF010000184.1 GCA_018240225.1 Verrucomicrobiota bacterium | reverse complement strand
ATGACCGCTATAAGCTGATCGAAGCATTTGTCCTTCCGAATCAGCCCATCTCTGCAAATACTCCTCTAGAACAATTCCATGCTTCTCTTGAAAAGATCGAACGATCTGCAGGAGCGCTCTTTCGGGAGATCTCCGTAAAATGATCTCCCGCAAAGAAATGATCTTAAGGCGAAAAACTGCGCGTTGAAAGCAGATCGAGCCCATGCAGAACGCTCGTCCTTGTTGCAGCTGCTGCGCTAAAATCATCGCCGATCCCGAACTCATCGCGGGCAAGGATCACTTTTTGCACGGGATCGAACCGCGGAAGGACCCAAAATGGCTTGTCAAAGGCCCTTACCTTCGCTCCTATCACCGTCGCAAATGCTTGCGCAAGCGCATCGTTTGGAACTCCGCCGCAGCAGTATAACCAAATTTCCGCTCGAGCTCCCCAAGCCGATTTCAAGGCTGTCAGAGTAGCGCTATTTGCGGTATTGCTCTTGATATTGTTCAGAACATCGATGTCGACAACGGAAGCTTTTAAGTCGAGCGTTGGCCCAAAAATCGACACCCATGTTCCTTCTGTCTTCAGCGTGCCGCTGAACTGAAGGTTCTCCGCTCCTGCGTAAAGGAAAAGGTTCAACCGGACAATACGCGAAGGATGCACTGTTGAAAAACCAGGCAGTTTCGGGGCAAAATAAGTCACGCTATTGACCATGTCCTCCATGGTGTTCATCACTTGCGCATAGGGTTTTGTCCCTTGAGAAGCATAGGTTGCAGCAGTTGCAACCGCATCAAAATCTTCTTCGGAAGGATACCATTTGCCATCCTGCATTCCTTGGATTTCGCTTTGGTCATCGGCCCAAGGACGAGGAAAAACAGCATAGCTGCAGATCTCCAAATAGGTGGTTCCGGTAATTCCGGGACTGGTTGATGTTCCAGTGGCGCTCGAAGATGCAAGGACAAGGTTGCCGCCAGAAGTACCTAAATTGCCCCAAGTCATTTTAGAAAGGACATCGTCGGCCCTGCTTCCTCCTTCCAACTGGCTCTTTAAGCTGCTAGGCACTCCAGGCATGAAGGACCCATCAGAAGACCCGCCGCCGCCGCTTTCCATCAGCCCTCCTGCACCGCCGGATATTGGAGAACCTGCCTTAGGAGATTGGGCATCCATTGCAGCTGCAGTGTTCAAAAGAGCTCCGCTTTCAGAAATATTTTTCGGCGAACCTCCGCTTCCTGATGGAAGTCCCATGGCAGCCATAGCCAACTGGGCGGCAATTCTCTTCTCTTCAATATCCTTTTGAGCTGCGACAGCTAAGTTCGCAGCAGCCTGCTTTCCTGCTTCAGTCCCAGCAGTCGTTGCATTGGATGAGAGCGCTTGGGCAAGGCCTGCCGTCGCAGCAAGGCCCGACATGTCGCGGAACATGTTCCCATTTTGCATCGCTCCAATAATCGCGCCGACGCCTGTCGGATCCGGCAGCGGCGTAGGGTTCGTAATATTGACCACTGGCGCGCCAAGCTGTCCAGGGGTCACATCGACAGGCTGGGCGCGCGATCCCATTTGGATCGCAGCGATCTCAGGCGGTTGGAGAGGAATAGGAGAATCTTGCCAATTCCAGAAACGGGTTGCATCAAGCCGCTCTGCCGAGTTCGATCTGCCTAGCACAGCTTCTGCGAAAATTCCTCCTGTCGGCACGGGGACGAGCTGTTCTGAGGAGGACTCAGACCCAAGGACTAGGCCGCGCTGAGCAAGCCAGCTTTTCCATTTCTTGCGGATCTCAGCTTCAGCAGTGTTTTCATCGCTGGCAGGAGAGGAAATCCCTGCCGCTTCGACAAAGCCAGGCATCCGGAAGACCAGGTAATTGCCAGCTACCATCTGAGGATTGGGATCGATCATATCGGCAACAGGCATCCCTTCAAATGTGAATGAAGAAAGCAGCAGCGCAATGCTTGAAGGGTCCATCGATCGCCAGATGGCCTGGCTGTAATGCAGCCGATGCTGTTCCAAATGCGCTTTTAGCTCAGCGATCCTTTCGTTGAAGGCAACTCTGCAGACCTGCTGCAGCGCTGCATGCGGGACGATATCGACAGGCAAAGTGATGGGAAAACGGGATCCGCCATAGATCAATTGCAAGGTCATTTTGCCGGTGAACCGGCTGGCGCTTGCCGATGAAATGCGGAACTGGTCGATTTCTTGAAGCGGGATAGGATCGGAGACGATCCAATCAACAGGCGTCGACGATGCCAGCGTCATCGAAGAGCCTGTTTGCATGACCAGCTGCACCGAGCTTAACGCGATAACGCTCCCATCTTGAGCGCTGATTGCAAAAGAGATCCCGCAAAGTTCCACTTCTCCGGGAAGGTAAAGGTCGCTTTTGCCCGGCTTCATGATCCCCGACATCGTGATCCTAGCCGCCCTTGCCATTTCCTCCTCAACCCAAGAACTGGGGATTGGCGCAGTCATCACCATGGGAGCAGGCGTTGGCGCTGGAGTCGCCGACGTCGACGCTGACGTCAAAACAGGTTCCGCTGCCGCTGCAACCGCCGCAGTTCTTACGGCCGCTGCTGCGCTCATCGACACCCGATCCAATCCTGCGACCCGGTCGAACACCGTTCCAAAGCGCTTCATCGGCAATGTCGGCTGCAGGACGATCATTCCAAACTCGCTCATCAACAATTCCCGCGCTCGCCGATCGATCGCTGCATTGGCCAATACCGATTGATACCGTTCAATGATCGGAATGGTGAAATTCAGAAGCTTCATGGGAACGAAAAGACATCGTTCGACCTGCTGCAATTGAACATTGACCCGATAAATTTCGATCACTTCAAAATACTGCACGGTGAGCGCATGCATATGATTGTAATTGGCGATGATCCGCGTCGAAACGCTTTCATGTTCTTCTTCCGAAACTTCTTTGACGACGGATGCGCGCCTCTCCCTGACCGAAGATGCAGCCTGCTGCGTTGCATCAGCGACCCGCTGGTTCATCGTCGCAGAGAGGTTGCGCGATCCCGCAGAAGATGAAAAGCTCTCAGCATTAGTCGATGTGGAACCCGATGATCCGCTGCCGCCCAGCGTAATCGGCCCTAAGCTAAGCCCGAATCCCCCTCCGCCGGCATTTGTGGTCGAACTGGCGTTCGTTCTCGAAAATCCGCTCTGGACCTCATTGGCAACAGCATCCTGCACTTCGCTAATGGCGCGGTTGTGCGTGCTGACATTCGTCAACTGCTCAGCTTCAGAGATATTCTCCTGTCCAGAACCAACCGTCCTGCGCGCCCAGTCAAGAACAGCAATCCGCGTACTCTCTCCCGGAGCAAGGGCGACGCTATGCAGCAAGTTCCCCAAAGTAATCCCTTGCGCATACCAAGATTGAGCAAATGTGAGCATTGCGCCTACTGCTGGCGCGCGAAACCCAAAATCGGAAGAAACTGTCGGCGAGATGTCGATCGGGCCTGCCGCTGCAAGGTCTTTAGTTTCGCCGGGAACAACATGGTCGATCACCAAAGATCGGTAATAGCGCCTCTCCGTCGGATACTCGCCAAGCTTTGGGACCAGCTCGTTTGC
Organism: Verrucomicrobiota bacterium; assembly: GCA_018240225.1. Lineage (GTDB taxonomy): Bacteria > Chlamydiota > Chlamydiia > Chlamydiales > Rhabdochlamydiaceae > Acherontichlamydia > Acherontichlamydia pituitae. The sequence continues at coordinate 1,221 of JAFEGF010000184.1, read as the reverse complement.
CTCATCCCCCTGTCCATTCGGCAAGGCGACGGCCGCATCTAAAATTTCAAGCGCAGCGCGAAAAGCGGGCCACCGTCCTAAATCCCCTACCGTTTCAATTTGGAGGCGTTTTTTCATCTCCGTCCCTAAGCTGGCGCCAATCTCGCGCAGCATTGAGACGTCTGCCATAACAAGCGATGCAGGAGTGCCGGGTCCGCCGGCATCGATAAAACTTCCTGGCACGCGCCCCGTCCGCGCGATCACCGATCCACCCTGCCCTTCTGCAGCAGCATTGACCTCCGCCGCAGTGCGGAACAGCGGCGATGCAGCAAGGTCAAAAACAGTTGTTAACCCCAACTTGTGCAAGGTCGATTCAACTTCGCCAGAGATGCCGAGCAAAGCAGAGACCGGCGCTCTTAACGCAGCAAGAGCGTCGAGCTTCACATAATGCACTTTCAAACCATCGCGGTAGCCCATCCTTCCCCCTTTCCCATCGCTCTGGACTAGGCATCTGCGACCTTCTATCGTCACGGAAATGAAAAATCCAGCTACGACAAAAATTAATTGATAACGAGTGTGCATTAAGTTATTTTTTGACCGCAAGAAAAATAAGGCCGCAGATCAGAAAACCGATCCAATTAACTACTTGCGCTTGCAGACGCAAAATCGACAAAAAAAACCATTAGGCTATAATCTCGACTTTGTACATGTTTGGTCTTCGACCGAGCTGGTTCGCCCCCGAAAGCAAATATCTCGAGGCACGCGGACCAAACATGTACAAAGTCGAGATAATCGATTCCAAACCGTGTACTGATGTCTATATGATCAAATTTTTGTGCTGCCTGCTTGCCTCCGTTCCAGTCTTTTCCGAAATGAGGACGATCCACTCTCTGGATGAAATTTCCATCGATGCGTTTTCAGAGACGACCCTCGTGATGTTCGACATCGACGATGTGCTGATCTATCCTAAGGATGCCTTAATGCAGAATTGGCGCAGCGGATGGAGGCCGGAAGGCTTGAGGCCCTGGACTGCCGAAGAGGACACCATCGCTTGGATGCATGCGCAATTCCAGCTCATGGACCCAAATGGACCTCAACTCCTCGACAAGCTGAATGAAAATGCCATTCCGGCAATCGGGTTCACTTCCTTTGCGATGGACCAAGCAGGCATCGTTGAATCGATACCCGAGTGGCGCTCTCAGCACCTGATAGGATTGGGACTCAACTTTAAGATGGAAAAAG
>JAFEGF010000183.1 GCA_018240225.1 Verrucomicrobiota bacterium | reverse complement strand
CAGGATTTTCATCTTCGACCAAACAGCATCCCGCTGACAGCGCTTCAAAAACCCGGCCTTTAATTTGTGACTTTCCTTCTCCCTGGGTACGGCTGAAATTGAGAGTGATCAGCGATTGATCAAGAACCTGCATGTACTCATGAAATGTACAAGGATCTTCGCTTCTGCCTCCTAAAACTTTAACCTTGATCCCAGCTTTTTCTAAATAAGCAAGCGTCTTTAACCGATCGGGATAGCTACGTCTTGCTCCTATGAAACTCACATCAATGGTCTTGATTGTCGGAACACGTTTTGTTCTAGGCGTCCATAGACTGAGATAATTGTCCCCTACAGGATTTTCATCTCCATCAATGTTTATAGACAGTGTAGAAGCTTGAGCATATTTTTCAGACAACATCCGCGCTCGACGGTCGGATAGATCGAAAAAAATGCTGATCACAGGACATCCAAGAGTCCTCATCTGTTCAGGAGAAACATTTTGAGGAATCAAACTATCAGCCGGAATAGGAGTGAAGATAACAACATCTGGCTGGAAATGGTTTTTCGCTTCATCTAAAAGAATCCCAATATCTTTTTTCGTATGGTATGTTTCGTCTGTCCAAATCGCAAAAGCATCCCCTTTTCCCCATTCTTGAAAGGTATCGATCAGATAAGGAATGACCACGCTTTCTCCCGTGCCGGGAACTGCATCACCCCATTTATGCGTTACAAAAAGTGCTTTCATTAAATGTCTTTATCTTCATTTTTTGACAATAACAGCATAGTTTGCCGCAATCCGATCAAACTATTAGACCATCGAACAATCAACTTATTTTCTTTACAAGGATCTCAAATCCATGTTCGACCAATTCATGAGGTTTAACATGTTTAATCTCTGAAAGAATTTTGTCATTCAAAAGATCTTTTCCCTCATAACTGATATTATACTTTAAGACCTCCACATCAGGCCTTCTCCTGAACTCCTCTAATCGGTACTCGCTAAGGAAAAGCCCGTTCACATGTTCTGCATTAATCATGTTATGGACATATTCTTCGCAACTGATCCCGAAGTCCAGCTTTATCTTTTCATCGATCCCAACACTTTTCGCATAAGCAATGATCTCTTCTTTGCTCTTGCGGAGATGGATCCATGGATAATCTTGGAAATAAGCGAACATATGGTGTCCAAATGGCGAGCAGTACAAAGGTCCGGCTTGCACGTAGGCATACCCTCCAACCCGAGTCACGCGCAGAATCTCCGTCAACACTTTAAAGGGATCTGGAACATGTTCGAGAGTTGCAATGGAATAGACAAGATCAAAACTCCCATCTTCAAATTTCAGATCTGCGCCATCCATTGAATGATAGTCGATCCCTCGATTCAAGAAGCTGCAACCAACAGTCTTCATAAGATCGACGCCTGTGACTTTTTCAGCTCCAAGCGCTGCAATTATCTCGCAGACAAGTCCATCGCTGCATCCGACTTCAAGCACATTCTTCCCTTTTGGCAATGGGATATTCTCAAACATGCTTGTCAAATAAGCTTTATTGTAGATCAGGCGGTGCAAATTCTCGCCAGCGTAGATCCGTCGATCTCCACTCTCTGTAAGAACTTCGATTTCTGAACATAATTTTGCAGCGCCAGCCTCGATATGATTATCCTGCCATGCCTCCTTGTCCAACCATGGGATAACAACCCGGTCGAATTGGACCTCTTTTAACTCGGCAACTGCACTACCCATACCCGAGGCATTCTTATTGAGCCAACTTTTTACAGCTGGTTCTGGACAATGGACTGTTTGGAACTCACCCCATTCCAGGTGATTCCCGTCCGGCGTAAAAATCTTTGCCTTCTGCTCGGAATAACGCAATTTTAAACTCCGCAGGAGCTCTTTCGAAGACCGGTTGGCAAAGACCAAATAGTTCAAAGGTCTTGCATCCGATCCCTCTTGCAAGCATTGGCGGTCTATCTCCTGTCTGGCTTCAGCAAGAGAATGGCCTATCACGACCGAATGGTATCCCCCTTTTTTGAGGGTTTCGTAGTCGAACTTCTTATCCCAGTTTCGATTTTTTTCTAGGCTAATGCAGAAAAATTTGTGTTCATAATTAAAGATCCTATGCCCCCGATATTCCTCGCCGGCTTCAGAAATCATTTCCGAATCGAAGTGTTTCTGACGATTCAAGTTCTCCTTTGGCAATGGGCGAGGCCGGTCAGGATCGATGCTGCCGAATGGAACCTTGGATGTAAACCTATTCAATACATATGAGGCCACTTTAATTGGATTGAGCAATTTCTTATAACGGCCCAATCGAAAGCGCTTATCGATCCTGTTCTTTACTTCTTCGATGCTGTTTCCCTTAATGATCCGAGGATATCCCCGTTCCTGCATCTTCTTAATCTCAAATTGACCGTCAGCTTGTAGAAGTCCGTAAAAACTGTCATACTGAATGATATTATAACCCTTGTAACCCTCTTGAACTAAATCAAGAAAATAAGCTTTGGGTTCCTCTTTTTGCCGCTTGAGCGCAAATCGTTTCCTCAATTGAAAAACTGCTCTGGCTAGAGTCCGGATTTTCCAATAACGATCTGACAAGATCAAAGAATCGATGCCCTCCATTACTTCATCGATGCTTTTCCCTTTTACGATCCACTTGTATTTCCCTTCCTGAACCTTCTTAAAATCAAAAGCGCCCTCATCTTGGAGCACACCGTAATATTCATCGTATTGAATGATGTTAAAACCTTTATATCCCTCTAAAGACAAGATCGCAGAATATGCAATTGGCACCTCATCAGGTCTTTGCATGATAAGTCGAATATCCGCTTCCTTAGGCCAAATTTCTTCAATCAAATTCAAATACCGCTTATTATGCACCCATTTTTTCAGAAAGATCATCCGTTGCTTTTCAACAAGCTCTTCGGAAACCTTAGACCCATAAGCTAAAGTAGCGCCGCCAATATGGGTCACTGTTACATAAGAGGAGCAGACAACTTGGTAACCCGCCTCCCAAATTTGAAAACCGTAATCGATATCGAGAAAGTACTTGGAATACGACTCATCCACTTTAAGACGGCGGCATTTAGCAACATCGATCAGCATCAAAGCGCTGCAAATGCTTTGAATGCAGGTTGGCTTAGTCAGGGGTTTGAGAATATGAGAGTGATATCCTGAAAAGTCGGATCGCATTACAATGCCGGCATAAGAAAATTTACCCTCAATATCTTTGTGCATCGGCGTCACTACGCCAACTCGATCTGTTGCACACCGGAGCAGTCCATCCAACCATCCTTCTTCGACAAGGACATCATCATCCATGAGAACTAAATATGGGGTCTGAACAAGGGATAATATTCTGTTCATTTCCCTTGGATGGTTGAAATCATTCGAATAATTGTTATCGATGATGATCAGTTCAAAGTTTTCAGTAAATTGTTTGACACGCTTGATGCACTGCTCTGCATAGGCTGATTGGATATTTCCCGAAACGATCCCTATCGTAACCCGTGTATTCTTTGATGAAAGGCCTGATTCGGCTAAACGTGTTATTACAAATTCCGGCTTGCGCAAAGATACCGAATCTGTAATTTTATCTAATATTTTTTCTCTATTTTTTATTGCTCGAGTGGATTCTGCTGGCTCAATTTCTTCAACAAGATTTAAAGCAATATTCTTCCGCTCTTCAAGCAAGCTATCAAATGCCTTTGTATCGATCGAATGAATTTTCTCGTTCACTTGATAGTGAACCCCTCCCGCTTTTTCATCAGATCGATTCAAATGCTCAAAGACAACATCAGGCAAATAAATGATGCGGGGGTGGCCAAGCACCCCAATGAGGTTGAAGAGATTGTAAATGTGATCATCAATGCGGTAGCGCAAATAAACGTCAGGACAAATTCCCCCGGCAATTTCGCAAAATTTTCTACTGACAAATGGAAACGTGCATAATTTATCTTCAAACAACAAATCATTAACATGGACAAGAACGATCTCATCCGCATAAGAGTTAAAAACCGACAAGATCGTTTTATCCCATCCTGCAGTTCGTACGATCACATCATCATTCACAAGCATGATGTATTTGCCCTTGGATGTTTGATATCCAGCCATATTCAATCCGCCCATCGACAAGCCTGGCTTTACGATAACTTTTTGCACTTGAAAGGGCATGCCGCTGGAATCAAACTGGACAGATTCTTCATCATCTTCATCAATCACAAGGATGACTTCGTAATTAGATGGATTGGCAGCAGTTGCAGACAGACTTTCCAAAAACCGCCGCAACGATTCAACCGCTTTACGAGTCGGAACTATTAAAGAAAAAACAATCTCGTTTGCCACCATGATCTTCCTTCTTCTTATTAAGAACAATTCTGAACTAGACTAAACCAAGAGCCAGAACCCATCACAACAAGCTCATTTTCAGCTGGTTAAGAAAACAAATTCACTAATTAAAAAAAAGAAATCTACTTTAACAAGTCTAAGGTTGTCAAGCTGAAACTGAGGCAGGAAATATACAGAAACAACCTGAAAAACAGGGAATTTGGCAAGGAGGGTTCAACCGCTGCAAAATTTAACGCGATTCTTGATCCGAAGGACAAACCGCTTCGCCTTATGCAACCTGAGGAAAAAGTAAACTTCTCTCGCCAAGTGATAAAACAGATATTTCGATCGATAGGAAAAACTCTGTTTGGATTGCAAAAAACAGCTCCAAATCAAAAAGACACCAAAGGTCTGGTTATCAAATGGATCGGCATGCTTCAACTTGGAAACGTTCTCTTTTTTCAAAAAACTTAAAATCTTTTGCACA
>JAFEGF010000182.1 GCA_018240225.1 Verrucomicrobiota bacterium | reverse complement strand
ATGGAAAAATCACTAACAAATAAGGCAAAACAATGTTCAATCCATCCAAAATTGAAGAGATCTCCAAAGTTTCCAAAGCGGAACGCTGGCCGTTTCCGAAAACACTCTCCGCCCTCAAAGAAGCGGGCGTCGCATACTATGACGTCGACTTAATGACGTATGAAATCGTCTATCATGGAGATGGGAAGACCCTGAAGCAATCGGGAGTTCTGTCCTACCAGCAGCCTCCCAAGAAAGGCGCCTTTGACAAAAACGCTTTATTCAAAGCAATCACGAAGCATCAGACGGAAAAGACCTCCTATTCAGACTGCATGAAAGAGGTGATCGAAGCTGGGATCGTCCGCTATCGCGTCGATATCAATGAGCGCACCTGCTCCTATTTTGGAAGCTCTGAAGGAGAATCCTACGTAGAGAAATTTCCCTAACGATTACGGCTCCGCATCGGGCAGACTGACCATGTCCTTCAACCCTTGTTTTACAGCTTCTCGGCCGATGAGGGCGATCGATTCGGTCAGAGGGATGTTCTTCGGGCAGACCTTGACGCAGTTCTGCGCATTGCCGCAATCGGAAACGCCTCCTTCTTCCATAAGGGGGCGCAGGCGGTCGGCCTTCATCAGCTTGCCGACAGGATGGGAGTTAAAAAGGCGCACTTGAGAAATGGTTGCCGGACCAACGAACTTCGACTTGGCATTCACCTGAGGACATGCCTCCGTGCAGCAGCCGCAGGTCATGCACGTTGAAAGCACATAGAGGGCTTCTTGGACAGCCGGACTGATCTTCGGGCCGAAGCCGCGGTCCAATGCATCGTCCGCATCGATCCAGGCTCTGACTTTCTTAAGATTTTCGAACATCTGCGTCCGATCGACAACGAGGTCTTTGACAAGCGGGAACTTCGTTAACGGCGCCAATGCGACCGTGTCGCTTCCAGTTTGCTTGAGCAGGTCTTGGATGAGCGCAGAGCAGCCTTGGCGAGGACGGCCATTCACAAGCATCGAACAGGAACCGCACACCTCCTCCAAACACCCTTGCTCCCAAGCGACAGGAGTCACCTTCTCATTTTTCCGGTTGATCGGATCTTTCTGCACCGCCATCAAAGCCGACGTGATGTTGAGAAAAGGTTTCAGCTCCAGCTCAAACTCTTCCCAATACTGGTTGTTTGCAACTCCCCGATAGATTTTGAGGATGAACGTTTTGGACTTTGCAGTTTCCATCAAATCTCCTTTTAGACCGGCAGTTGGATGTTGGAAGGGATATTTTCCAATTTCGGCACAACTTTTTTGGCTTTGCTGTAATCGCGCATCACAGGTTTTAAATGGCGCAAGTCGACAGGCACATACGAGATCGCAGGCTCCCCTTGGGCCGGATCATACGTCGCAATCGTCGTTTTCAGCCAGTTTTCATCGTCGCGGTTCGGAAATTCCGGTTTGTAGTGCGCCCCGCGGAACTCATCGCGCAACAGCGCCCCTTTGGTGATGACGAGTGCAAGCTCCAGCATCGGCAGGAACTGGTTGGCAAACGTGTAGGTCTGATTCATCGTGCTGCCATGATCGTCGAGCGAGATATGCTCATAACGATCCCGGATCGCCTTGATCCCCTCGAGCGTTTTTTTCAGGTCGGCATTGTTGCGCTTTACAGTCACGTTGCTCACCATCAAATCGGACAATTCATCGTGCAAACGGTGGACATTTTCCTTCCCGTCCCTAGTCATCAGATCATGTTTGAAAGACTCTTCTTTTGCAAGCGCTTCTGAATACAGCCTTGAAGGAAGGTTGCCGTAGCTGTGCTCCTGTCCATCGAGGTAGCGGGGAACTTCCATCCCGGCGACAAGCCCTCCGAAGATGCACGAAAGGAGCGAATTGGCCCCGAGGCGGTTGGCGCCATGGTATTGGAACTCCGATTCGCCGACGTTGAAGCAGCCCGGAATATTCGTCATCTGCCTAAAGCGGGTCCAACGGTCTGGATCGTCTGCAGAGGGCCAGTCGACCCACGCGCCGCCCATCGAATAATGGACAGCCGGATAGATCTTCATCGGCACTTTGTGCGGATCTTCCCCTGTATACTTCCGATAAATATCGAGGACCGACTCGATCTTGTGCTGAACTTTGGCAGGCAGATGGGAGACGTCGAGGTAGACCTGGTTTTTGCCGTCGATCCCAAGTCCCATCTCGCAAATGCGCAAGACCTCGCGCGCGCCGATATCGCGCGGAACAAGATTACCGAACGCCGGGTACATCTCTTCCAAAAAGTACCAAGGCTCGCCAGTCACCCCGCAAGGGATCATGCTTCCGTCAGGAGCTTGGATCGTCTTGGTTGAATCGCCATAGACCCATACCCTTCCCCCTTCTCCGCGCGAAGATTCCGAGATCAGCCGCAGCTTGTCTTCCGCTGGAATTGCAGTCGGATGGATTTGGATGAACTCCCCGTTGGCATATTTCATCCCCTGCATAAAGAGCCTGCCGTTCGCAGCTCCCGTACAGAACGTGGAGTTCGTCGATTTTTTGAAAATGAGGCCAGGACCTCCCGTTCCAAAAACGACAGCATCGGCCTTGAGAACATCGAGCTTCATGCTGATCAGGTCCATGATCACAATCCCTCGGGCGCATCCTTCTTCGTCGATCACAAGGCGCATGAACTCATGGTTCTCAAACTTCTCCACCTGCCCTTTCGCCTCATATCTGCGCACCTGCTCATCGAGGGCATATAACAACTGCTGTCCTGTCGATGCGCCGCAAAACGCAGTCCGGTGGTAAAGAGTTCCTCCAAACCTTCGGAAGTCGAGGTTTCCCTCAGGCGTCCTATTAAATGGACAGCCGAACCTCTCCATCATCCGGATAATGCCTGGCGCAGCAAGGCACATTTCCAAGACCGGAGGCTGGTCGCCGAGAAAATCGCCTCCTTTAATCGTGTCGTACGCATGGATCAAAGGAGAATCGTCTTCATTTTTCAAGTTCATGGCCGCATTGATGCCCCCTTGCGCGCAAACCGAATGGGAGCGTTTGACCTTCGTGACAGAGACGACCTTGACGTGGCATCCTTTCTCGGCAAGCTTCATTGCAGCAGCCAAGCCCCCAAGCCCTCCGCCGACGACGATCACTTCTTTTCCAGATTTCCGATGAGACATGTGATTCCTAATATTTTAAATTAAACCAATAGGTGCCCCAGATGGCAGCCAACCCAAGAAAAATAACTCCCAGCATCAGAACAACAGCCACAGTTGTCCACGCCCGCTGCGCCGACATCTTAAGGACCCATCCCCACGTGATCAAAAATGTCCAAAACCCATTGAACGCATGGAAGCAGGCCGCAAGCACAAAAATCGTATAAAGAACAGCATAGACTGGACTCTTAAACGTATTGCGCACAGCAAGAAGCGACGCCGTTCCAAAATCATTTGCCGATGCGACGACATGCCCTGATGCCAAATGAAATCTTTGCAGCCCTTCCACAAAGCGCCGATCGTTTTGATAATTTTGGGCCGAGCTCAAGATGATCGATTTTTGCGAACTATACTGCTGCGAGACCGGCCCCTCGACCCAATCATACTCCTGCTGCTTCATCGTTTCGCCGACAGCAACAAGCGCCTCTTCCGATGTCCTCTCTTCAATCTTTGCAGCCAGCTGGTCGACTGCCTGCGTGTCATAAAGGGTCACATTCAACCGGTCGGCCAGCGTATAGAGCCCGCTATCCATCGATACAGAAACCAAGTAAGTCGTTTTTCCTCCTGCTTGCACCTGCTCTGGATAATCGATAAAACGGAACTTCGCGACGTGGAGGATCAATCCGATCAGCAAAATCCACGAGGTGATCCTCTGCCAGCTGAAAGCTCTGTTCCTTCCCGTCTTTATAACAGGAGCGCTTCCATCGGTCTTGCGGTAGTTGTGTTTCGATGTGAACAAGTACTTGATCCCAAGAACGCCGTGGATCAGGATCGGCACGCCCAGCAAGAAAATTTCGATCGCTTGCAAATATGGCAGGTTATGGATCCCGTTGACCATATCGACAAACCCCTTTCCATTATCTCCAAGCCATAAAGCAGCTTGAGAGTTAGTAAGCAGGTGCTCGATCAAAAATAGCACAAGCCAAAGACCCATCAACGAATGGATCCGGCGCCAGACAAAAGCTCTAGGAACTGACAAGGTAGACATATTCCGCCCTAAACCAATAGTTTATCGCCATTAAACTACTCAAGAGCGTTTTGAGAAAGAAAAAAATTGATCGGCATTCGCCGATGTGATGCGCGCCATTTCTTCCAGAGATTTTCCGAAAAGGCCTGCAAGCATTTGGACCGTTTCGATCATATACGAGGGCTCGTTAGGCTTTCCCCTTCTGCTCTGGGGCGCCAGATAAGGCGTATCCGTCTCCGTCAGAATCCTGTCTAAAGTCGCCGCCCTAATCGCCGTGCGCAACTCTTCCGATTTTTTAAACGTTGCAATCCCGCTGACCGACAAATACCAGCCTCTTTCGATCACGCCCTTCGCCTCTTTTTCATTTCCTGTAAAACAATGCAAGACCGCCGAGCAACCAGCATAATGCTTGTCAGCCAATGCAAACAGATCCTCAAAGGCATCGCGGCAATGAAAAATAATCGGCAGCTTCACCTGTTTTGCCAGTTCGAAATAGCGCAACAGATGCTCTTGCTGTACGGCCCGATTGGAATGTTCATAATGATAGTCTAATCCCGTCTCTCCAATCGCAATGAGATCGCCCCCTTCTGCAGCTTTTTTCACCAGCGGGAAAAATTGCTCGCCGATTTTTTCCACATCATGCGGAGTTGCCGCAGCTGCATTATAGA
>JAFEGF010000181.1 GCA_018240225.1 Verrucomicrobiota bacterium | reverse complement strand
GAACGGGGAAGAACTATCTATCGATGAAAAAACCATCGAAGATTTTTGATTAAGAAAAAAGATAGAGAGCCCTCTTAAACTCGACTTTGCAACTTTTTAGAGTCAAAGCAGATCATTGATGACATCCATGTGGATCTCAGGAAATGCGCGTTCCTGGTCCAAGCAGTTTTTGATGGTCAAAACTGCTTTGCGGATTTCGGCAGGAAGTTCTGCAGATGGATCTTCATCGCTTGGCCATGAGGCATCGCGCGTTTGTTTATCGGGCCATCGGGAATAGGCTATCCAGAGGCCGTCTGAGCTCCGATGTAAACAGGATCCGATCGCTCCTCGGTGTTGGACGAAATAATTGGCAACTTCGCTCCAAGCTTGTTGGAACACTTCATCCTGCCCTTCTTTGATGTAGTTGCGATAAATGACTGCGAACATGATCTTCCTCTAATAACGTTATTCAATGATAATTCCTAGACCGTGGAGCAAACTTAAAACTTCTGGATTGGAAAATTTTGCTTTCGACAACTTGTTCGTCAAAGGATTGATCGAGTAATTTAGGGCTCCGATGAAATTGGCCTTGGTCAAGTTCGTGTTGTGGAAAGTGCTTCCCATCAAATCCGACTCAGCAAAATTGGCGCCGGTCAAATTCGTTCCGGTAAAGAAGGTCTCTTTGATCACGCATTTGGAAAAGAGGGTGTTCTTCAAATCCAGATCGGAGAAGTTGGAAGAGCCGATCAAACACTGGCGGAAAGCAAGCGAAAGAAACATCTTGTCGCACTTGGTAAAGTCGACCCCGACCAGTTTGCAGCTTTCAAATTCGACAGATTGGAACCGGCATCCATCGATCTTTGCAAGGCTTAAGTTGCATCCTTTGAACCGGCAATCGGAAAAGCGGGAACTTGTCAGATCGCAACCGGTGAAATCGCACCCTTCAAACGTTGTATTGCAAACGGTATGGTGTTTGAGAGGTATCTCAGAGTAGGATTTTTTGTGTATTGTTTGATTTTCGATCAGCTGCATCTTGTCAGTACGCACAATGTTTCAACGTGGTTTGTTCCTGGGAAAAGCAAATAGGCCTCGGCCTTTTCCACCTTCCATCCCTTTTCTAACAATTTTTCACAGTCTCGTTTAAACGAATAAAAACCGCAACTGACATAGATCAGCTGCTTCAAATGGGATGAGGATAGAATTTTATCAAGCAAGCAAGGATCCAGTCCTTTCCGCGGCGGATCGACGATGAGGACGTCGCCTTGGTCGACAAGGTCCAGTTTTTTTTCCACGCTTCCTAAAATGAAGCTGACTTTTTTTTGCAGATCGGGAGCAAGCTGCAATCGGGAAAGGTGGAAACACTCTTCAGAATAAGGATTGATCTCGGAACAAATAACCTTTTTGCAAAGGTGGGCAACACTGAGTCCGATGACGCCGATGCCGGCGTAGAACTCAACGACGCTGGCATCTGTTTGGATTGACTGTTGGACCGATTTCAAGATCCTCTCAAACAAAGAGAGGTGCGCTTGGGCAAAACAGGCGGGATGCAAAGAAAATGTCAGACCGGACAAATTCTCCACAAGATAGGGCTCTCCGGCGATCAGCTCCCACTTATCCCCAAAGATCCGATTGGTCGATCCGGGCAGATAATTGACCCAGATCCCTAAAAACATCCCTTCTTTATAAAGCTGTTTGACAAAGCGGTCGATAACAGGGTCTTTTCCTTGCCGGTTGACACTTAAACTGAGCTGGACCCGCCTGCTTTTGCGCTCCACAACAAATTGGAGATAGCGGAGGATCCCTGTCAGTTGATCTTCACGATAAGGGGGGAGTTTCATTTCGATGATCTTCTGCCGGACAGCCTCGCATGCTTTATTGATGGCTGGATGGTGCAAGGGGCAATCGGGGATCGAGACCACCTCATGGGTCCCCTTTTTAAACAGGCCTATCTCAGGTTCGATCTCCCGTCCTCGGACAGCCAATTTCGATCGAGTCCTCCATCCAATGATTTCTTGATGATGAAGGGGAACTTGAAGAGATGGGTCGATGGATTGAAAAAAAGATTTTACATCATTATAGATCTGAGGAGATGTTACCTCATCATGGATCTCGCATCCGGAACAGATAGGAAAATAGTTGCATCGGATCTGATCGGAGGGGATTGTGGAAAACTCTGTCATGAACTGTTACAAAAGGTTGTCGATAAATTGTCGATTGTCGATAAGCCCGTTTTCATGATCAACTCTTCAACAAGTTATCAACATCTTTTTTTCATTGGTAAACGGCAGGGGTTATCAACATCCCCACAATGTTAGAAGAAGAAGAGAATAATAGATATATGTATCCTTAAAGGGAATCTTAAGAGCTTTTTGGTCCATTTTCGAACCTCAAGATTGTCAAGAAAAAGATTGAGAGAATTCCATCTGACATAAACACCTCTATTCGATAATATGGCCTTTTACTAACGGGAAATATTTAGTTTTTCCCTGCTAACGTATAAGACAAAAGATGTCCCATTTAGTATCTCCTTCAGCCTTTTTTATTTTAGAGCATTTTGCCCATGCGGAGCTTTTTGAAGGGTGCGCTTATGTCTGGGAGGCGTTAGAGCGCCTTTCCGATTACCTTAAAGAGCAGAAGCTAGGAAAGATCGAAGTTGAGATCCCAGCATCTGTCCATTTAGTCAACCCTGAGCTGATATCGATCGGCAGCGGAACTGTCGTTGAACCGGGAGCCTATATCCAAGGTCCGTGCATCATTGGGAATAATTGCCAGGTTCGGCATGGGGCCTATATTCGCGGCGATGTGATCGCAGGCGAGGCGTGCGTTATCGGCCATGATACGGAAATCAAGCATTCGATCCTGCTTGATCGAGCAAGCGCTGCCCATTTTAATTATGTCGGAGATTCGATTTTAGGCAACGCAGTGAATTTGGGCGCTGGCGTCAAGTGCGCTAATTTAAAGCTTGATCATTCGCCTGTGACCGTTGTTGTCCAAGGCGAGCGTTATAAAACAGAGTTGAAGAAATTGGGAGCGATCATTGGCGACGGAGCTCAGTTGGGCTGCAACAGCGTCACCAACCCAGGTACGCTGATCGGGCGCGGAGCAATCGTTTATCCCTGCGTGAACGTCCAAGGATTTGTTCCTGAAAAAGGACGGGCAAAGGGCCTACAAAAATATCAAATAGCGGCAAATGGAGCCACCTAGCAATGACAGTCGACACAGAACAGAAAAAGAATTTAGCGGAAATATCTAAAGGCGGGTCATCCCATTTCTTTTTTCATCGCGATAAGATCGAACAGGAGATCGCAAAAAGCATTGTTGCATTTGGAGAAAAAACAAAGCTCCGGGATGCCTGCGAATATGCGCTGACAAACGGAGGGAAGCGGTTCCGCCCCTTGATCGTTTTGCTAATCGCCGAGGCGCTTGGCAATGGAATGAATGTCTATCCATCTGCCCTTTCTGTCGAATTTTTTCATACCGCTTCGCTGATCGCCGACGATCTTCCTTGCATGGACAATGATGATGAGAGAAGGGATAAACCTTCTTTGCACAAGGTCTATGGGGAATCGATCGCGCTTCTTGCAAGCTACGCTTTGATCACTGCAGCCTTTGAAAAGATCCATGCGAATGCTGCTGCGATGCATCAATCGGGTCCTCCATTTTCCCAATTTAGCGATAAAGCCTGTGTGATTGCGTTAGAGTCTGCGACCCATTGCGCCGGGATCCTCGGAGCTACAGGCGGTCAATTCCTCGATCTATTCCCTCCCAATCAAAACCTTGAGACAGTTAAGCAGGTGATCTATAAGAAGACGGTCACTTTGTTCGAGGTGTCCTTTGTTTTAGGCTGGGTGTTCGGCGGCGGCGATGTCAGCAAGCTCGACCGCGTGAGGAAGGCGGCCTATCATTTCGGCATGGCGTTTCAGACAGCGGACGATCTTGGCGATATGCTGCAAGATGAGAAGAAGCAGCGCGAGATCAGCATCGCCCGTTTGATCGGCAAAGAGAGGGCTCTTCTCTATTTTGATGAGGAAATGAGAAGCCTGCAAAAGATTTTACAAGAGCTAAAGCTCTTTACACCATCCTTTGAGAAGATGTGCCAGATCCTGGTCAAATATGCTGTAACGAATGCCCAATCGATGAACTAAGGTGTGCCGATGAGAATCGCCTGCTGCCTGTTTCTTTTGGTTTTTTCGAACCTGTTTGCAGATTTGCAAGTTGACGAGGTTGTGTTAAAAGTCGATTTTCTTGAATCGATGGACCGGGCAACAGATCCTCAACAGTCGCGCCATTCTTTGGAAGATAACGCAACAGGAAGGCGGTACCTGTCTCTCTACGAACGCAATATGCCTTCTTGTTTAAAAAGAAATCCTGGGAATGGCATTCCGAAGATCATCCATCAAATTTGGCTTGGAAGCCCTCTTCCCGAAAAATTTAAACATCTTCAAGCTTCTTGGAAGGAGCACCATCCAACATGGACCTACATCCTGTGGACGGATGCAGATGTTAAAAAAATGAACATGCGCAACCGCGCCCAATACGAACAAGCCCAAAACTATGCTGAGAAGTCGGATATCTTACGCTATGAATTATTACAGGAATGGGGCGGCGTCTATGTTGATATCGATTTTGAATGTTTCAGGCCTTTAGACATCCTTGTAGAAAATTTCGAATTTTTTTCAGGCGTGCCGGCGTGGGTTACCGTTTCTCTCAATAATGGACTTATTGGCACAATTCCAAATCATCCCATTATCAATGCCTGCGTTGAAGATCTTGCTGGCAATTATGCTGCGCAAACAGAAGTTACGGATGGAAATTTTGGGATCTTTGATCGGAGCGGGCCCTATTATTTTACCCGATGTTTCATGAAAGC
>JAFEGF010000180.1 GCA_018240225.1 Verrucomicrobiota bacterium | reverse complement strand
AGCAAAAACGGAATATCTTTGCGTATCAGTTGCTCTTGTAGGGCGATAGTGTGGGTGGAAATGACGCTTTTTTCTTGATGCTTAAGAGCCCAATAGACGGCAGGGACAAGGTAAGCAAGGCTTTTGCCAATTCCGGTGCCCGCTTCGATCAGTGCGATTTTATCTTCTTCATAAGCAGATAAAATCCCTTGCGCCATCTCTTTTTGGCCAGGTCTGGACTCGAACGCATCCAAGAAGCGTCCTAAAAGCCCATCTTGAGAGAAAATGATATCGAGTAGCTTCTCTTTATAATCGGCAGCGCTCACGCATCACTTCCATCTATACCGAAACAAGTTGAAAAATTGGTTTTTGGCTGCGTCGGACAGCCACTAAATTTAAACCCGCCTGTATCGCCCAACTTATTCAAGTTGTTGCCGATTTGCAGTCAAGGCTGCTGCACCTGCTCCACACTGCGAAGGCCCACCGGGCCTTCTCGTGTATCCGCAGCCTCGGCGCCAGCGCAGCTTGGTTTAAATTTAGGGTGCCTCCTTGCCAAATTCCCAATTTTTCAACTTGTTTCGGTATAAATTGAATAAATAGGAATTTTGCAACTCTCTTGAGAAGCTGGACTAAAACCTCCCTTTATTGGGAACTTAGACCAGCTTCTTGAGAGGCGATAGACTACTCGCCTTCGAGCAAATCGAGGAAGGCTTGCAACTGCTTGGAACGGGTCGGATGGCGCATCTTCCTCAAAGCCTTAGCTTCGATCTGGCGCACCCTCTCTCTCGTTACTTTGAACCGGACGCCGACTTCTTCGAGAGTCTTTGGCTTGCCGTCGAGAAGGCCGAAACGTTCGATCAAAACCGTCCTTTCACGGTCTGTCAGCGTTGAAAGAACCTCGTTCATCTTATCTTTTAAGATCGCATAGCCTGTCGCCTCAGCAGGAGACTCGATGCCCGTATCTTCCAAGAAATCCCCGAACTGGCTCTCTCCGCCGTCGCCCACTTCCGCTTGCAACGAGATCGGATGCTGGGCAATTTTATAGATCTCGCGCACCCTTTCCGGAGTCAGGCCAAGCTCATGCGCCAACTCTTCCGGAGTCGGTTCACGGCCCGTCTCCATCATCAGTTTTTTAGCGCCGCGCAAGACCTTATTGATCGTCTCGATCATGTGGACCGGAATACGGATCGTTCGTGCTTGATCAGCGATAGCCCGCGTTACAGCCTGACGGATCCACCAGGTCGCATAAGTGGAAAACTTATAGCCGCGGCGATATTCAAACTTCTCTACCGCCTTCATCAAGCCCATGTTCCCTTCTTGGATCAAGTCAAGGAACGAAAGGCCCCGGTTTGTGTATTTTTTTGCAATCGAGATGACGAGCCTTAAGTTAGACTCCACCATTTCCCGTTTGGCCTCTTGGCTCTTGTCCATCCAGCGCTGCAGCATGCGGACGTCTTTTTTGAACTCTTCTAAAGTGCGTCCTGCAGCCAGCTCCCGCTTGCCCAATTTCCGACGGACAGCGGTCAGTTTGAATGCGGCAAACTTGTTCTTCTCAGCTCTTGGGACCAATTCCTGCATCTCTTTTTCGAGAGTGAGGAAACGGTCGTAAGCCGTCAAGATCACCTCGCCGAAGTCCTCGATGATGTTATGCCGGCAGTGCATCCTATGCAGATACGCTTGCGTGCGGATCCGGCACTTTTCAATCTCTTCCTGAATTTTGACTTTGTCGACTTTTTTTACTTCCGGATTGTACAAGTCGCGCAGGAGCTTCTCCAGGACCTGGTCCTCTTGCCGAAGCAGCTGGCACAATTTCGGCAGCAAGCTAAAGTAGGAATTTTTATCCGCGACTTCTTTTTCAGAAATGATCTTGTCAAACCGCTCTTTGCCAGTGATCAGATAGTTCGCGATCGAGATCGCCTCTCTGTTCGAATAGCGGAAGCGCATAATGATTTTTTCAATCTGGATTTGAGCTTTTTCGATCCTTTTAGAAATTTCCACTTCCTCTTCACGGGTCAGAAGGGGAACAGAACCCATCTCTTTTAGGTACATCCTGACAGGATCGTCAGAGGTCCCTTCGGTCCGCTTTGCAAGACCTTCAAGTTCCTTAGCTTCTTTCTTGCGCTCTTTCTGTCTTTCGACTTCGGCCTGGTTCAAGACCTGAATGTCCATTCCGCTTAAGAAAATCAATACCTGGTCGATCTGCTCGGCAGAGTCGAACGTCATCGGCAGAATTTCGTTGATCTCTTCATAAGTGATGAAGCCCTGCTCTTTTGCGATCGCGACGAGCTCTTCCACTTTCTGCTGATGCTGCTGACTGAATAAATTGCTAAACGTTGCTTTTGCCATGTCTACCCAAGAATACTTCAAACCGAGAGATTTTGTGGGGAAAAATGCTAAATGTCAAGTTGAGAACCTACCCAGCTTGAAAAAAGCTATAATTTTTTGGTCGGTATGATATATATAACTGATGAATAATTATTTGGGAATGACCAACTCATCCAACAATTCGTATGCAGCTCTTTGCCATCGATCGCGGCTCTCCTGTTTTGGCAGAGAATGCCGAAAAGCATAAAAACTACGAATGCCCCGAATGCAAACGGACCGTGCGCCTCCGCAGCGGCCCTCATCGCCAAGCCCACTATTTCCACGTCAAAAGCGCATCCCATTGCAGACAGCATCAAAAAAGCGCAGAACACCTCCAGTCCCAGCTTAAGCTGCTCGACCTTCTGCCAAAAGGGGAGTGTTCCTTCGAGCGCCCTTTCCCTGCCATTTCCCGAATCGCTGATGTCGTTTGGGAAACAGCGAACATCGTTTTCGAGATCCAATGCTCCCCGATTTCCAAACAAGAGGTCGAAGAGAGGACTGCCGACTACAAAGCGCTGGGAATGAATGTGGTCTGGATCCTGCATGATAAAAGGTTCAATCAGAGAAAGTTGAGCGCTGCGGAGCATCATTTGCGAGGCCAGCCTTGCTATTACACCAATATTTCGAGAACCGGCTCCGGCATCATCTACGATCAATTTGAAGTCGTCCAGAAAGGGATCCGAAGATATAAGGGGCCATCGCTTCCCATCTTAGTCGGCCATCCCCGCCCCATTAAAGCCCGCCTTGCCCCTGCCTCTATCAAAAGTATTGAGGAACGCAGATCTCAATGGGAGCTCTCTTTTGAAGGGGACCTGCTCAACCGTTTGGCAAAAGCCAACGAGAAATCTTGGCTCCTATTAGCGGCTATTGAAAAAAAGTTTCACACAAGCCTCTGGTCCGATTTCAAACTACTGATCGCGCTCCGCCGAGTCTATATGCTGCTTTTCGATGGACTCATCCGTTCCTGTTCGTTGAGATAGGGCACATGCTTAGGAATAAAAGCAAAGTAGAGCAGGACCCCTATTGTGACAAGCGCATGGATCAAGCTCTTAAGGGGAAACTCCTTTTGCAAAGAGGAGATCTCAGGGTTGGAAGTTTGGTACCAGGCCAAAAAGCTTTGCTTTTCATTGGCTTTGATCGCATCTTCAGCTGCAAATGGGTTCAAATAAACAGGAGAATCGAGCAGGGACGTTCCCTGAAATTTTTTTCCTTTCGCTTCAAATTCAAAAAAAGCTTCCACAGCAAAGCGGGAAGAGGACAGCTCTTTAATGCTCCATTTTTTGATTTCAGCCTCAGCAAAAGAGCCTAACCGAAGGTACTGGAACAACTGATAGGCGGCGATCGATGAAAACCAGAGGGCTATTCCAATTGCGATCGTGGCCAGCACGCGCCAAATCTGCTGCATGGAAACCTTTCCAATTAAAGAATCTGGAAGTAATAATATTTTTTTCAGAAACCCCTTCATTGTCCCTCCTAGATTCTCTAGAGTGAATTGTATTTTGACGAATTATCTGAAGTTGGGTATATTATTATCCATCTTAAATCCTTAATCAGGAAAGTTTCTTTTATGGCAGACGAAAAAAAAGGCAATGGCAAAGAAAAAAAAGCAAGACGCCCATCCGCTCTTAAAAGGGATGAACAGAGCTTGCGCCGGAACGCAAAAAACCGTTCCTATAAAGCAAAAGTATCGACAGCGATCCGTTCACTCCAAGATTCAATGAGCAAAAAGGATGCTGCTGCAGCTAAAGGAAAACTCGACGACATTTTCAGCCTCGTTGACAAAGGCGTGAAGACCGGCATCTACAAGCAGAATAAAGCTGGACGCGTTAAATCCAAACTTAGCCGCCTCGTTAAAACATCCGCTTAAGAGCTGTCTTCTATTAAAAAGCGATCGATGCATCCGACGATTCAAAAGCCGAGAACCTTCTCGGCTTTTTTGCATTAAGATTTATTCCGACAATTAAACAAAGATTCTGTTATGGGTTTTGCCTTAGATTTTTGCGCTCACATGCTAAACGATAATGCTGACTTTTCCTCTCCATATGGTTTTGCCGACTTGAATACACTTTCAAACGAAGGTCTTCAACAATATTGGGAAGAGCTCGAACAAAAAGCCAACCTTCCATTACGCCTAAAAAATCTTATTCAAAATACTAACAACATCGATTCAAAAGCTTGCTATCAAGAGCGTTTCGCTTCCCTTGCGGATCAGCTTCGAGATCGATGTGCAATCCCTCTTCCACCTGGGATATATCCTGTGGCCAGCGCCCACTTTAAATGGATAAGCCAACAAATTCAATTGCAGGATAAGGCTCTGTTGCAGTTGTGGGATGATATTGAGCTTCAAATTCCTTTGAAGCATAGAGCTACCTTTTTAATCACGGATTCATTGGAAGTCAAAGCGAGCAAAGTCCGTGCGTGGTTTCAAAATCCGCAGTTTGATCATGATCGAGCAAAGATTAATCCCAATATGCTGGACTTATCCAAATTGGAGAGGTGTCCTGAAGTGAAATTGCTTGGCGACTGTGCAGACTCCAAACAATTGAATGC
>JAFEGF010000179.1 GCA_018240225.1 Verrucomicrobiota bacterium | reverse complement strand
GCCCTTAGACAGAGAAGAAGCGTTGAGTTTGTTGAGTGGCTTATTAACAGTCCTTTAGTCTTTAAAACAAAATTACCTGCTGATGAAGCTGATCATCCTTTGATGAGCTTAGTTCGGTATGGGTATGCCAGATATCCTGAGTTATTTGAAAATCTTTTACTCAAATCTCGATCGTCTTTAACCCAATCTACGCTAAATGATATTGTTGAACTTTTGCTCTTTGCAAAACATCCCTATACAAAAACGTTCGAAGCTCTTCTAAATCATATTAATGATTTGAATTGGTCTTCTTCGGTTCAAGATTCCAATTTGTTATTTCAATCAATCATCCTCGGAAAAAATGAACTCCTGGAAATGCTCATTTCTAAGGGAGCTGATTTAAGTTATGTAGATGAAAATAGGATGAGCGCTTTGCACATCGCTACGATTGCAGGCAATAGTCTAGCCGTAGAATTGCTTCTTAAGAATGGAGCTAAAGATACATCTTCTGAACACTCTGCCAAATATTATGCAACACTTCTTAATCGTCAGGAGGTACTTGATAAATTGCCCTTTAGAGAAGGGGAAGAAATGCCGAAGCCGTTCGAAGAGTTAGATGTGGAATATCTTATGAAGAAAATTCCCATATCTTTAAAGAAAAGCATTTTTAATCAACTATCCATACAAGAAAAACACATAGCTTTAATGCAGTATTTATTTGCTCGTTTTTATGCTTTTCCTCGCCCCGACGTCGAGTTCCCTGATTCTTTCTTGCGCCGCCTTAGTTTCATGGAGATCCTTCACAATTTCTATTTTAAACCACCTATTCAAAGTGTTCTTGATATAATAGCTGCATCATCAAATTGTTCGAATATAACGCAAGCATTCTGCCAACAGAACAAAATAAAATACGAAAAGATAGCTAAACGCATGCAAAATGGCGAAAACGTA
This sequence comes from Verrucomicrobiota bacterium, assembly GCA_018240225.1. Taxonomy (GTDB): domain Bacteria; phylum Chlamydiota; class Chlamydiia; order Chlamydiales; family Rhabdochlamydiaceae; genus Acherontichlamydia; species Acherontichlamydia pituitae. The sequence continues at coordinate 3,966 of JAFEGF010000179.1, read as the reverse complement.
GTGCCCGTGTATTCTCGCTCTGTTGATTTCAAACAGCTTCAGCAATACGTTGAGTTCAATCTTATTCAATACGCGCATCGTGGCTTCTCCGGATTGTGGGCAGCTAAAGACAGGTTATCGGAATATGGCGATTACGCGATTTGGTTTTCTCAAGACATAGAAAAGCAACCTATGTGTTCAACTGCCCATGGAATTGGCTTAGCTGGAAGCATCGATTGGAGTCAAGTCGTCCAAATCAGTTGTCCTGAAGAAGAAAAAGAAAAAGTGGAAATCCTACTTCAGTCCAATGGATTGAATGTTCCAGTTGTTTCTCATGAAGAAGCCGATTTTGGTAAGTATACTTTTGTTGATACCCGCTTAGGCCTTTTAAGCCCTATTCAGGAAATCGAATTCAGTACACTTGAATGCCCAAGAGATTATCGAAATAAAAACACTGTAGAACATACATTCATCAGTCGTAGTTTTTTAGAATCTATATTTTATGTATTAATTTTTACTTGTTTTGGTGTAGCGAATAACTTTTTTATTCAAAAAGAAAATAGTGCGGGGTTTTGTCAATTTTACCGCTGTGTATATAACCAACTGCCTAGTCATGAGCAAAGTTTTTGGATGACGCCTCCTGTGGATTCTATTGAGGGCGAAAAAGAAATTACGAAATGGCTTGCAACGCAAGAAGCTTCCGACTTGTTAGCCAAAGTGACTTGTATAAAAATATCTAATCAAAATCTACGTAAAATCCCCGATGGGATTTTGCATTGGTTCCCAAATTTAGCGGAGCTCGTTATAGAAGGCACTGATCCTGAAAAAAAATCGGCTTCTAGTCGTTTGACAGTAGATTTGTTTTTCATTAGCCCATCTGTAAAAATCACCCTTAAAAATTTACGTGTTAATATACAAAGAAATAAAGGTCATATAATTAATTTAGATAACGTTGATCATGTTTAATGTGGAAATGTTTTTAAGTTGGGCTAATAATCGTGTAGTTCCGAATCTTCCTTATTTGGGAGTTGCTGTAGGAATTGTTAGTGGGATATGGGCAAGACACGCAGCTTCTGATTGGGAAAAGGATTTTCCTTCTTGTTGCCAAGGTTTTCAGTCGAATGCATTGCAGACGATTAACCAGTGGAAACACTGGGAGGTAATAACGTTTAACTTTCTTTTTACACCTCGCACAATTGTGTTATTGAAAGATATCATTTCCTTAAATAGCGTAAATAGGGTTCAACAAGCATTCAAAAGAATTTCTAAAGAAGAAGTTGTAGCAGCGTCTATTTTAGTCTTCGGAAATATTTTATGGTATGCAGGAGCTCTTGATTGGATGGGTTCTGAAAAAGATTTTGATATTTCAGGCCATGTGATAGTCAAAACTGGAACCTCTTATTTTGCCACAAAAACCTTGCAAGCCTTAAAAGATCAAAATAGGTCAAAAGTTCTCATTTTTGCGCTATCTTCTCTTTTAGCATTTACAGATGCAGTGCTCCTTCACAATACAGCTAGATTTTGTCATTCAGGTGAAGAGGTTGTTGCCGGAGTAATAACAGCCGTACTTTTTCTTAAGACGGCTGCAATAGCGCAGAAAGCTTTAGGGGCATTAATTAAGCTAAATAGTACTTCTTTGTCTAGAAAAACGCACAACATGGCATTTTATAAGGACTTTTTCAAATAACTTATTCAAGATTTTTACAGAGAAGGATAGGGCGAAACCCAAATCCAATCCTTTTTTATCACAAAAAGGATTGGATTTTTTCGTTTTATGAAGCGAAATATTTTGTTATAAATTAATATTATAATTGTTATAAATTAATGTTAGCGTTAAATAGAAATGTCCTCTATTCCCGTTTAATAGAAATGTCCGCTTTTATCTAGAAAGATAGAACCGGGAATAGGCTCATTATGACCCTATTCTATCATCATTCGAATTAAATGGGAAAAAGAGGGGTTAAGGGGGGAAGCCCCCCCCCTCTATAAAAAAGACAATCTTCTACAGATTCCAAATTGAGGAGTATGGCATTCGCCGTACTCCAAAAGCGGTAGCTAGACAGTTTTAAGATATTATCTTTAATGAGACCTCTTTCTTCCGGGACTCCTTTTCCATGGATGGTGGTATGCGGGCTTGTAACGAGTTTTCATCTTTGTTAATTGATCTATGGCCTGATTAAGGTTTTTAGCATCAACTTCAACTCCTTGCTTTGCCTGCTCTTGATATCTCACAAATTCTAAAGCATAATCTTTGTACAAGACCTCTATAGCTCCTTCTTTGTTTTCTTTGACGAGTATCTTGGCTTTTCGTAAATTCAGAGATCTTTTATCCGGTATTACCTGATAAATCGTATTCTTGTATTGAAATGTTAAGTTCTTTGACAAAGTTCGCAGGGTCTGTATAGTGAAGATCAGATCAAGGTTTTGTTCTTTTAGTACAGGCCTGTGCGCGTTGTTGGAGCTCTTAGGAATTACTGCGAACTGCTTATTGTATTCTTCTATGAATTCAGGTAAAAAAGCATTGGCTTCTTCGATGGTCGAAATATCTCGAAGTCTTAGCTCTTTTACTAATCGGTCTTGCAAGGTTCTGTTTGCTCTTTCAACGCGTCCTTTTGCTTGAGGAGAATTTGCGTAGATCATTTTGATATCTAGCTCTTTCATCGCTCTTCCAAATTGGGTGATTCCTTCCCCTGATAAAGCCCCTTCTCGATTGATTCTAAAAACACTGTGTTTATCACAATAAATGGCTACCATCCTTCCATACTTAGAAATGTATGAGTGGATCAGTTCGAAATAGGGCCATAGAGCTTCTGAAGGGGCAAAATGACCGTTCATGATTTTACTTGTCGCATCATCCACACTTAATAGAAGACCGCATTTTGCTCCTCTATCTTCGAACCAAGCATGGGGCGATGTATCCACATGAATGAGCTCTCCCTCCTTGCTCCTTCTTTCTCTTAACTGATGAATGTTTTCCTTCTTTTTTTTTCTCTGTTCCCATAGTCCCTTGCTTATCATTAACCCGCGAACAAGACTTACCGAAATTCTTAAATCATGTAGTTTTGATAGCTTTTCTTGGGCTAAAGTGGGACCAAAATCAGGGTAATTCGCCTCTATTAAGGCTAAAACCAGGTCTTTTATACCTTTTGCTAGCTGCCGATTTCCTGGTTTGCCGCGTTTTTTGGATATAATTCCTGTCGCTCCGTGATCCTTGTATGCTTTAATCAATCTTCTGACTTGTCTTGTGCTAAGCCCTAAAGAATCAGCGGCTTGCCTTTGACTAATCTGCTTTTTTTGCAGTTCTTCTAGAATTTTTAACCTGTCTAACTCTTTGATACTCATAGAAATGACCCCGTTCATGATTTTGCTACCTCATGGTAATAAGCCTGTTATTACCAGAAAGCGGACATTTCTAATTAACGCAAATAGGACATTTCAATTAATTTCTAACAATTGTTATAAATTAATTTAAAATTAAATTATAATTAATTATAATTTATATTTTCAATATATTTGATAGGGTTTCCATGATTGGGTTAATAAATAAAGGTGTACAGAATCAGGGAGAAGGTATACTGCAACCAGTTCCTACTTTGGGTCGAACCAATTTAGTAGGTAAGTCTATCTGGAAGAGGGTCTTGTGGCTAATCGGAACTCTTGGACTGTTAATAGCTTTTAAAAAGTCAGGACCTTCGTTTGCTCTAGCTCAGCCGTTGGCTGATAGACCCTTAAGTAATTTGGATGGGCATTTAATACAAGATGTAACATTGCATGCAAATGAATCTAGCTTGCCATTTTTTTGCTCTTCTGAATTTTCAACTCGGACTGTAGAAGGGGAGAGATATCGAATTCCAAAGCATGTAGTTTCAGAGTTTGATCTCTTTATGAAAGAACGATATGATCTTTCTAATAATGACGGGTTCCTTGAATCCGCCCTTAGACAGAGAAGAAGCGTTGAGTTTGTTGAGTGGCTTATTAACAGTCCTT
>JAFEGF010000017.1 GCA_018240225.1 Verrucomicrobiota bacterium | reverse complement strand
CTTTTTTGAGCCATTTGCATGTTGTTGTTTGCCCTAGTTAATTTAACTATGTGCTACACAACAACATGCAAATGGCTAAAAAAATCCATCAAAAATCAAATTATTCTAATTCAGAGAACGTCTCTAAGCCTTTACTCTAAGCTGTTGATCCATTCATCAAGGTCTTCCGTGCTTTGAGGGCCGCAAGGCATTACGCTTTCGTCAAAGGCCTCCAAGATCTCGTTGTGCAAACTGGCGAACGAACTTGGATTGGAGGTCATTCTCTTAAACTCGCAATAGGTCTCGGGGTTGCGAAGGGAGGTAGGAAGAAGTTGTTGTTTTAATGACATTTCATCTGCGTTTGGGAAGAGCTTTCTTAACACGGCAAGTTCATGGATAAGCGAGGCGGTTGTGATGTTCTCTTTGTTTTCTGCTTCGAAAAAGAAGAGCTCAAAGCGGCTTAGCGAACAGGCTAGCGCAGTTTCGCACTCTTGCTGAAGTTCGGGATTAGAGAATTTCCAACTTTGGAAGGCGTCGTCCAATATCTGGACGCTGGCGCTAATGTAGCTTCTGATCTTTTCAGAGGTTGGGTCTTCCTCTGCCTTCCGCATTTCGACAAGCAGCTGATCGCCGAATCTGTGGGCGGCGATGATCCGCGTATCGGGAGAAGCATCGATCAGGTCCAAAGTGCGCGAAAGGAGCTTTCTGCTATTCTGTAGGTTCCCTAAGATCGATTGGTAGGAGCATGATGATGATGATAGTCCCGCAAAACTTGCCATAAAAAATTATCCCCGTTTTTATTAATTATTTTCTGTTTAAAAACGGTGTAATTTTAATTAATTGATTGATTGTAGTCAAATTTTATTTATTAAATTATCTGGTTTTTTGTATGACGAATAACTGGACAGAGTGGATGCCCTGGACTAATGAAACCATTCTGAAGATGCTGATATCCTGATGTTTATCAAGAATTAGCCAGCTCTTCTCTTTCCATGAGCTTCCACACCGCAAGGTCTTGATGGGTGAGTCCTGAGGTATTAAAACCTGCTGCCCATTCGGCAAGATCCTCCAGGGAACCATCTGCCATTTCCAAGGTGGTGATCTTTGTCAGAGCTTGAATGAAGCTGCTTAAGGCAAGCCGCGAGCTGAAGAGATCGCTTAAGATCCTTAAGGCATGGGCTGCTTGCTTTTGGATTTGATGGAGGGCTCCTTTGAAACCATACTTGGCGGCCAATGCTGTCCAATGGGCTGGGCTGCGGCAAGAGGCGATATCGCTTTGCAGCTGCTGCAGCTTAGACTGGGCGATCGAGGAGAGCTTGCGCCATTCCGCATCGGTCGAGGGGATCTCTTGAGGCAACCCTAAGAAGGACTGGGCATGGTAGAGATTGATCGTCCTTTCTGAGAGGTAGGCAGTGATCTCTGCTTTGACCCGGTTAAAGATTTGGGAAGTGGAAAAGAGGGGGGCCGGCTCCGAAGAAGGAGTTGGCGCTGCAGGAGTTTCGATTGCAACAGGCGCTTCGAAGGGAGGAGCATCAGACCTTAGTTCGGTCGAGCTTTTAGGCGATGCTGTCTCTTCTTGGAACAGATGGGAATCGGGAGCTTGTTTGGGGAGCTGTTTTTCTTGAAGGACTTCTTGCGCATCGGTCTGGGTGATCACGCAGAAGGGGTAGAGGTCGTTAAAGGTTATCCCTGGATAAGTATCATAGATCGAAGGGAGGATGATCGAACGGGCCCACATGTGCAGGTCTTGAAGGGTGCCTTTATATTGGACGAGGGTCTCTATCTCTTTGTGGAGGCTTTCCGCGATTTTATAGACGTCGGAGGTCAAATGGGGGCTATGGAGCCATTCTTTTGCTTTGCCAAGCCAGAATTCAAGAGGAACAGGGTGGGTGTCTTCTGGATGCGGCGGCAGGAGGTTGTTCGGGATCGGCGATTGGACGGGATCTTGGACTTTATGCATGGCAGCAAAAACTTGGATCTTGAGAAGGGAGGCCAAGGCAACGGAAGGCAAAGGGAACTCAGAAGGATTGAGCTGATGGGAACGGACATACCATTCTAACACCGTGTTTGCAGTGTGAGGGCTTACGCGAGCGATCAGTGGAATGAGATGGGGAACCGCGCTGGATGCCGATTGAAAGAGGGGGGAGTCTGCAAAGTTATCGACGAAGAGCTGTTCATCGAATTCATTTAGGTTGCAGTTAAAGAGGTTCTGGAAGGCGATGAAAGCTGTTTGGGGATCGATCCATTTTGAGCTGCCGGCCGCCTGTTCTGCAAGGCTGGCGAAGCTGTTTTGCGAGGAGGTTTGGACATCGGTGTTGATGCTGCAGCAGACGACTTTCTCTGCAAAGGCTGCAGCGGCTTCGGAGGCATTAGCCTCGGTGTAGATGGAAGGGGGGCTGCTGGGAAGGCAATAGGCTTGCGCTGCTGCCAAAAGACGTCCTGCAAGCGTTGTAGCGAAAGCCTCAAGCTGTTTGTCGAAGCAGCTCTTAGCCCATAATGCAATCCCATAAAGGCTGTTGAGTTCTTCTCCTATCGACCTTGCAGCCATTCCGTCGGGCCCTGGCGCAATGGCGCCAGACCCTCTTCCGAGGGCTGTGTAGGGGTCCCACATCCGCATTTTGGGAAAATAGGGGCTTTGATCAAATGGGCAGCAGATGTCATTGACGAGGAGGTTAACGACTTCTTTGCGGTGGCCTTTAAACCAGTCGGGAGTGATGTCGTTGATTGCCGCTGCCGCTTGGACCAAGTAGCCGTAGGTCCTGTGGTGGTCTTGCCCGTAGGCGTTGTACCCATCAGAAGGGAGGGCTGTAACAACCATGTGGTTGGACGTGTCGTACTGAAGCTGCCCGCCGCTCAAGTAATCGTCAAGGCCGGCTTTAGCGATGCACAAAGCTGTCTGGAAAGCCGCCATGAAGGCATTGTTATCGATGAGCAGCTGGTTTTGCGAAAGGAGGGTGAACATCGTATGGGCAAGCTGTGCAAGATCATTGATCTGCTGGGCCGCTTTCAAGCTCGATGCGCCGCGCGCCTTGATGTCGAAGTGGGAGGCGCTTTGGACGATGGCGTCGATCAGCGAGCTGATCTGCTCTTGGCTGAAGAGGGAAACGACAGCATCGGGCCAATGGATCGGATGCTCTTCTTGGCTAAAGCTGAGCTCTTCATTAGAGGCGATTACGAAGCGGGCAGGCCCATGCAATGTTTGATAGGAGAAGGGGATTTTTTGGGTCATTGCGGCAAGCGCCGTGTAGTCGGGGCTTAAGAGGGCTACTAATAGGTCTTGTTTTTTGATTTGCGGTGGATTGTGCTGCTTGAGGTGCGCAAAGGGATTGATGTGCTGGACGGTGTAGGCGTATTTCCATTCTCCCTTGCCTGTAATGCTGAAAGATCCGCCTGTCGCATAGACCCAAGCGTGCTGTAGGAAATGGAAAACGGCCTCTTCGACAGAGCTTTTTTTAGGGACTTTGGCGATCCGCACAACCGTTTCCGTACAAGGGTTAATTGCTTCGATCCCATTGATGGCCGCAGCACCGCCATAAACGGTCCTGCTCGAGTAGGGGACTGTGTTTGCATCGCCCTCTAAAAACTGATCTGATTTTCCTTCAGGAACACTAACGCCTTCCGGAAGAAGGATCATTTCAACCGCGTTCATTGTCTTAAAGGCGATCGGAGTCGAGCTGACGACCAGGTAAGACTCTTGCGTCTCATCGACTTGGAATGTAAAGACTTGGCCCTGCAGCGCATCTAAATTGGGAACGAGGACAACATCGCCGATGCTTGCATGGATCCCTTTGGCAATGGCAGTGGTCGCAGCGATCTGTGTTAGAGGGTCTTTCACTTCATCATCGGAAACAACGAGAAAGTAACCGTGGGCCTGGATGCTGTCTTTTCGGATCGTCATCCCTGCAATGCGCAAAGATGGCGTGCTGTTCCGGTATAAAAGGGTAATGAACGGGCTGCCGCGCAGGACAGGGGCTGTCAGAGAGGCTTCGCCGGACTGGAAGTGGAGCGTCGCGCTGTGGTCATCGAAAGAGGTGAGCGTCGGAGGGAACTGGAGCTCCTCCCTTGTCCCTGCGACCAAGGTATATGGCTGGGCCTGAAAATAGGTGGCAAACTGGTCTTGGACGTCCGTGTGGAAGATCTCAGACTGGGCGAACTCAAGGCCATGGGGGTTGTTTTTAATGAGGTAGCATCCTTGATTGACATTAGGACGGAAAGCTGAGGCAGAAGGGATCAGGACTTCCTCGCCGACCTGCGCATTCGGCTTAAATCGCTGCGCTTGGCTTTGTGCAATGCAAGTTAGGGGGTCTTGAATTGCAGTTCCATCGGCAACGACTGTCATCGCATAAAACCCGGGCCCTAAGCGGTCGGCAAGATAGAGCCACCAACTGCTTGTCGGCAGTGGTCGGCCGGGATATCCCGCAATGTTATAGGCGTCGCGATGAATGTTAGGATTGCTGATCCCTTTGAGCAGCTCAGAGGGAGATAAGGTCTCAGGACCTATTTTCCCCAGTTGGTTCAATAGGGTCTCGACATAGTCTTCAACACAATACTTTTGGTCCAGGTCCCATTCAAGCTGTTGGACGAGGCTGTTGATCCCCTCTTCCTCTTCGAATGTGTCTGGAGGGCTCTTTTCCTCCAAAGAGCGTCTGACGTCTTCGCAAAACTGATGGATGATCTGATCGATCGCCTCGGCTTGAAAGTCGATGTGCAGCCACATCTCTTCAGGATTGGCATGCATTTTGTTCACTGTGGTATGAATATTGTGCATGATCTTGTCCAAGAGCTGGTGCTGCCGATCGAGCTGGCCATGGAATGCTTTCTTCAACGCCTCAAGATTGGGCGGAAGCAGCAGCGAGATGACAGGCTTGATGGCTTTTTTCTCATCTGGTTTGCGAAGCAGAGACATTACTTTTTCTTCCCTTTTCCATATTTGCGCATCATCAGCCGTTTCCAGCCTTCCGCGGTCAATACTTTTTGAAAAGTCGTTGTTTTCTTTTTGCCTTCTGGAGCAGGTTTAGAGGACATCTTTTTTTTCTCCTCCTTTTTTTTGTTTCCCTTCTTAAATAATCGGGTAATCATATGGGTTCCTTAAAGTACTCGTTTTACCTACAAGTTCCACATGGTATTTCTCTCATCATGCGTTGCTTGTACAGACACCACCGTAACCTCAGTCTAGCTTGTCTTGTTATCGCTTGTCAATATTTTATTTTATTTTTTGACATCTTCCAACAGTAGGCATATCTTTAAGCAAGGATGATGAATGGAACTTGAAGATTTTTTTTCGCAGAGAAAGAGAAACCCATTCATTCTTAATTTTTTTCTGTGTCCTCTGTGCTCTCTGCGGTAAAATAATTGGTTCATTAAGCTTGGTGGAATATGGCGGAAATTGAGATCTGGTATGAAGGAGATTTGTCCACGCGCTGCGTGCATAAGGAAAATGGATCTGAGATCACGACCGATGCGCCGAAGGACAACCAAGGGCTTGGAAGGGTTTTTTCTCCGACAGATTTGCTTGCGGCAGCCTTAGGCTCTTGCGTTCTGACCTTGATGGGGATCATTGCCCGCAAGCGCAATATCGATATCAAAGGAACAAAATTGACCGTTGTCAAGGAAATGCAGTCAGCGCCATTCCGGCGGATCGGACGGCTGAGCGTACAAGTCTACTGCCCCTACACGTTTTCTCCTGAGATCACCGACCAGTTGATCAAAGCAGCGCAAACCTGTCCGGTGAAGCACAGCCTCCACCCTGACATCCAGCAGGAACTGATTTTTCACTGGGGGCAATCGTGAAGTTCCAGAGCTGGCCCGCTTTCGGCAAACATTTGAGCGAGTCTGCGCCGAACCACCTTTCGCCGATCTATCTCATCATTGCTCCTTGCAGCTATGAAAGGAGAAAGATCTGCGATATGATCATGGCCGCCCTTCATAAAAAAGATCCCAGCTTGGCGCCGCAGCATTGCGATGCCGCAGCTGCTTCTTTGAGCGAGGTCGTCGATCAGCTCAACTCCCGCTCTTTATTCGGCTCAGCGCCCGTCATCATTTGCGATGGGTTGGAAAAATTAAAAAAAAGCGGCTGGGAGCCTCTTTTGGCTTACGCAGAAAACCCTTCGACCTTTTCTTACCTGATCTTGGGCTCTTCGAGCGCAAAGAACACAGCCGACCTTTACCAGAAGGGGAAAAAGGAGCTGGTCGTTTTGGACTTGAGCGAAGAAAAAACGTGGGACAGAAAAGCTAGGTTCCAGCGCTACATGATCGAATATGCCCTTAAGGAGGGCAAGACGCTTAGTCCCGATGCAGCCCTGCACCTGCTCGACCATATCGGATTGGACCTGCCAAGCCTAGAACAGGAGCTGGTCAAGCTGATCTGCTATGCCGGGGAGCGCAAGGCGATCGCTTTAAACGATGTCGAACAAGTCTGTGCAGTTGAAAAAACAGTCTCCACATGGCAATTGTCGGAAATGATCGTCTGGGATGCCAAACCCGCAGCGCCGCCGCCTAATATCGATCTTTCTTGGCTGCTTCCTTTTTTGGGACAGCTCCGCTACCAGCTCCAGATCGGTCTGCAGCTTGCAGTGATGAACGACACGCATATGCTGCCAGGCGACATGGCCAAGCAGCTTCCCCAGCTAAGGGGAGCCATGCTCGATAAGAGGCTGGCTGTTGCCAAGCAGAAAGGGCAGGGGTATTTCCGCTCAGGGCTGCAGAGCCTTTTCGAGGTTGAGATTCTTGCAAAGAATAGCGGAGGGACTGCAAACCTTCTTTTCGACCTGTTAACTGCAAAATTGGCCCACGCGCGATGAGACCTGTCCTATTCCTATTTCCAAATCTCCTCGATGAAGAGGGAGACCACACTCAGGTGCTTCCTAAAAGCGTCGATGCGGCTGTCTCTAAAATCCATGGACTGATCGCCGAAAGCGAAAAGGCTGCGCGCCGTTTCTTGCGCAGGTTCCAGTTTGAAGCGCCGAAGACCTTCCGGGACATTCCGATCCAGCTTCTTAATGAGCACACCGCAGACCGGCAGATCGACGAGCTGCTCGATCCCATTCTGAAAGGGCAGTGCTGGGGACTGATCTCCGATTGCGGAATGCCATGCCTTGCTGATCCAGGCAGCAACCTGGTCTTTAAGGCCCGCCAAAAAGGGGTTGCAGTAGAGACGTTTGCAGGGCCTTCATCGATTTTGATAGCGCTGGTCCTATCGGGACTGGGAGGGCAGCATTTCACATTTCATGGTTATTTGCCAAAAGAGGAGCCAGTGCTCATCAAAGCAATCCAAGAGATGCAGAAACGCTCTAGCCTAGAAAAATCGACACATCTGTTCATTGAAACGCCATACCGCAACCAAAAGCTCTTCGCCCAGCTGCTCAAGACTCTTGCCGACAACACCCTGCTCTGCATTGCGACAGATCTGACCGCGCAGCGTCAAGAAGTGGCAACCAAAACAGTGCGCGAATGGAAAAAATCTCCGATGCCAGAGATTGATAAAAGGCCAACGGTCTTTGCTTTGCGTGGATATACACAAACAACATGAAAAATCGGTTTTTAGCTGCGTCGGACAGCCGCTAAATTTAAAACAGCCTGCATCGCCCAACTTACTCAAGTTGAGCTGCTTCGGCGTCAGCAAAGCTTGGTTTAAATTTAGGGCGTCTCCTTGCTAAATTCCCGATTTTTCATGTTGTTTGTGTATAAAAGAAAATGTGAGAAAGTCTCTTGCAGCGCCGGGTGAAAAAGCTGCAAGAGGGGATTTCTCACAAAAGTTCTATGGGTATCATAGAGGCCTTGTTAGGCCTCTGCATTCCTACTTTATGATGTGTGCAAGAACCGTTCAAGAGCTTGCATCGTCAGGTGGATGAACTGCGGGTCTTTGTAGTTCTTACCAGCCCAGTTATCTTCCGTATCGGGAATTTCAACGTTCGCATTCTTAGCGATGTCCCAGACAAAGTATAAGAACAGTTCTGTTGTTGGGAAGGCATTAAGCTTTTCCACGAAAGCTTCGTCATTTTGCTTTCCTTGGTAGTACAAGCTTAAAATGTCTTCTCCTTGCTGCTGTTCCGTTGTTCGCGATGTTGATTTCAAATGCTTGTCGAGCTGGGCAAGTTCCCGTGTATAGAGGTGGTTGACGTGGGGGACTTTCGTTCCATCGACATTTTTCGAGAAGGCGGCTTCGATGCGCGCTTCCGCAGGACCGACGTTGCGAGTATGGAAAAGATGGCGCATCAGGTCGCGCTGCACCGGTTTTGGGAATTGTCCAAATAAGTCTTTATCCTCAGTAGTGCGCTCGAGCAAATCGCGGAATGCAAGATGGACATACGATCCGGTAGGTTTCGTTTTTTTAGGCTGCGCAGCGAAAGTAATTGTGACTTTGCTTGGAGTTGCTGCTTGCGCCACAGGTAGAGTGGAGAATCCTGTAACGGTCTTATCGCCTACAATCGGTGTGACTACAACGGTGTCTGCTTTTGGCAATAAGTCTTCATCAAAAGGCGGTGCAGAGGGTTTTATGCCATTAGGAAGGACCGTGGGATCAAACGGCAATGTTTGCCCTACTAGAGCTTGTCCACCGGTCATATAGGCTTCTAATTGATCGATGACAAGGTTTTGAGCTTGCTGTTTTGCATCGGCAGCTGAATGAGCAGACGCTTTGCGTTGGGAAGCTTCTCTTGCCAGCTGTTCTGCGGAAGGCGCCCTTGAAAAGATGTTAATTTTGCTCCAAATGCTTTTTGCGGGCTGGGCCGTTTGAACCGGTGTGCTGTCAATAAGCGTCTTTTCAGCTAAAGTTCTTTGTGCGATCTGACCACGGAGCTGGCCAATATCATCTCCTCCAAAAACAGCTTGCACAAAAGTTTGGCGCGGGTCTTGGATCAAAATGAAGTTATTCTGATTTGAAGCGAGTTTATAGAGGCCGTCAAGTAACTGGGTCAAATCGCATGGCAATGGCTTCCCGGCTTCATAAGCTTGTTTGAACAAAGGCACATAATGCTGAAGAAGCATGCTGGACATCGTTTGGTGCGCGTCAAATTGAAGGTTCGTCTTTACCGTTGGAGTCGCATCAAAAACCTTTAGGTGCAGATTGATGAGGGTATTGCACAGTTCAAATTGCTGCTGTAAAGGTAAAGATTCAATTTTCTGTTGATTGAAACTGTCTGTAAGCAGTGTGTTAAAATGATAGCGGACGCTCGTTAATAGCTCTCCTCCGTGATGGATGACACCAGATGACATGTAATAGGTGGCTCGCGTTGCGAATTGGCGAAGCAGCGTGGGGATGTCTTCGATATAGCTTGGAATAACCTTAGTTTGACCGTAGATGTTCCCTAACTTATTGGCCTCAAAAATTTCTATATGCTTTGAGAGCGCATCGCGGATCCCAAGTTCAAGCAATGTCTTATTCTCTGGGTCAATTGTGGGTAATTGCTCAATTTCAAAAATTGCCTTTTCACAAAGGGCCAGTTCGTACTGGAACGCTTCTGTCGTGACCTCTTTCGGGAACTTGTGCGTGAGCTCGCTCATGATTTTTCCAATGAGCTCATGAGTAGGTTGTTCTTCATTGACTTGCCAAGGGTGGAAATCATCAAAGTCCAGTGAAGTCAGTCGATCAATCTGGCCTAGGAGCTGAGGAGATAAAACAGGGTCCTTTGCCATGAATTCAGGAGGGACTACAGTTGGAGGATGGAGCAATGAATGGCTTTCTTTAAACTGCCACGAAGACCAAACAACAGGGAGTTTAGGGTAAACTATTGGCCCATACAAAGCAGGAGTTTCATCGCAAGTTGATGGAATTATCTGAGGATAATTCAGCTCAGTAGCCAGTGTCAATGGATAGACGGAACTAACAGTTGAGTCAAAAGTAGGAGGCGGGTCGAATACAGGTGCAGAGGGGTTGAATTGCGGGTTAAAAGAAGGCGGCTTGTGCGAGAGCGAGAAGTCATCTTGAGTAAAAAGGGCGCTTATTCCTGGGTATTGCGGATAAAGGGGGGAGCCGCTTAAAGGCAATCCCGTTGCTTGCTGGCTTGGGTCAAAAAAAGTAGCCATAGTTATTCTCCTTTACGTCTTTTATTTGTATTATTATTCTTTCGTGTTGCATTAATTATACTTAATTATCAGTTCCTGTTTCAAGTAAAATAAACTCTTAAGGTGCTGAAAATTAGCATTTTGTATACTTTGTTTTTTATTATGTATGAAGTAAAAATGTAACTCTAAGTTATTGTAAATTTGATTAAGAACTATTCATTTTTTGTAATGTGTAATTTAATCACGTTTGGGTATCATTTATTATGTGAGTAAGTGTTGAAATTAATAGTTGAATTAAGTAAAATAAATATATAAGAAAATGAAGTAAATCCCTTTGAGGGGAGGATAATAAAATGGATAATACTCAGAATCAATTGCTGTCGAAAATAGCCGCTCTGGAGACAAAAAACGATCTTCTAGAAGCTGAGCTGACGTATCTCAATGAGATGCTGGTCCGATGCGGATTTCCTGAAGGGATTAAGACCCTAAAAGAGACCGTAGAGGAACTGCTAGCAGAAGATCCTTCTGTCTCTCATGAAAGGCCTGAATTGATCTAATAGCAGACTTATTCATTTCTGTTTCATATAAGGGGCGGGTGTTAAAACCCGCCCCTTGCTTTTTCTATAAAGAGCTGATCGCAAAACTTGAACACCTGTGTTTTGCAATCGGCTCTTTACTTTTCCAGTTTGGTATGTTAAATTCCCTACTAAAATTCTTTAATGTCAGGTTGTAGAATGGCAAAATTAGTCTTTGAAAATACCAGTGAAGAAAAAGAAGTGGCCGATGACTCCACGATTCAAGAAGTTTGTGAAGAGGCCGGCGTCCCATTTGCATGCACAGAAGGGGTATGCGGAACATGTGTGATCGAGGTTGTTGATGGAATGGAATACCTCTCAGAGTTCACGCAAGAGGAAAAAGATTTCTTAGGCGAGCAGGACCTAGAAAGACTCGCTTGCCAGTGCCGCATTAAAGGCGGCTGCGTAAAAATTAAGTTTTAAATTTACAAGGACCACTCATGAGCAATACCCAATCTCGTTCCCAAATTACCCGGGATATGACAATTGAAGACATTTTTTCTAATTTCCCGCAAAAGAGTCAAAAATTAGCCCAAGAAATGACGAACCGGGGCCTTCATTGCGTAGGCTGTGGCGCGGCCGTCTGGGAAACCCTTGAAGCTGGCATGCTCAGCCATGGTTTTTCAGAGGAAGAGATTGATGACCTCGTAAAACGCCTCAATGAAATTTTGAATGAAAAAATTGATTTGAATACGATCTCCATGACTAAGAAAGCAGCTGAAAAATTCATTGAGATCTTAAAAGAAGAAGGAAAAGAGGGCTGGGGCTTGCGCTTCGGCGATAAAGCAGGCGGATGCAGCGGTTTTGAATATGTTCTCGATTATTCAGAAAAGCCTCGCGCAGACGACCGCGTTTTTCCTTCCCACGGGATCGATGTCCACGTCAATGAGAAAGCGGTCAGCCGCCTAATGGGCTGCGAGATCGACTATATCGATGGTCTGAACGGTTCCGGCTTCAAGATCTCCAATCCTAACGCCAAAGGCTCTTGCGGCTGCGGCAAGTCCCAAAGCTACTAATCGAAGAGATTTTATGAGGTGCAGTTAACTGCACCTTATTGTACTTATTCTCTGTTTTGGGAAATTTTCTCTCTGAAGCACATAAGGGTCTAAATCAATCTCGTCACCCCATGCTAACGTATCTGTTCGAGAGTCAACACGCACTTGATTAAAAAATTCAACGGATTTCCAAGCCTCGAATACCCCTTGGCCGACTAGATAGCTTAAATCAACTTCTCCTTCCAGTCCATCATCGAACCGTATCCAAACGTGATAATTTGGCTTTGGTTTACAAGCGATGATTTTGGCTCTTTTGAATTCCATATCAATTTTTGAACCATGATCTACGTATGCATAAAAAAATTCAAGAATCCTGAATGGAAGATTTTTTACCGCAGAGAACACAGTAGGTACAGAGAAAATCAAGATCTAATCCGACGTAAGCTCTGCTTTTGCAAGGCGTTTACTTATGGATCGCCCGTTTGTGGACAGCGAGGGCAGCTTCCTTGATGGCCTCCGACAAGGTCGGGTGGGCATGAGGAAGGTTGGCGATGTCGAGCACCTTTGCTTTTTGGCTGATGGCAAGGCCTGCTTCGGCGATCAGCTCGGAGGCGTGGGCGCCGATAATGTGGACGCCGAGGATCGTATCTGTTACGGGATCTGCAACGATTTTAACAAATCCCTCTTCTTCACCTGTGCAGCGTGCGCGGGAATTTGCTTTGAAGGGAAATGTTCCTGAGATCGGATTGAACCCATAGCTCTTTGCTTCATCTTCCGTCATGCCGACAGCTGCCACTTCGGGATGGGTGTAGACGACGCTAGGGATAGCGGCGTAATCGACAAGAGGGTGGTGGCCGGCGATAATCTCGGCTACCGCAGCACCTTCTTCCGAAGCTTTGTGGGCAAGCATCGGTCCATCGACGATATCGCCGATGGCAAAGATGTGAGAGATTGTTGTGCGGAACTGCCCATTGATCGGAATAAATCCTTTCGGATTGGGAGCGATGCCGACGTTCTCAAGGCCGAGGCCTGCTGTAACAGGCTTTCTTCCGATCGAAACGAGGACAGCATCGGACGACATGGTTTGGGTGGTTTGGTCGGGCATTTGCACATTAAGAGTGATCTGCTTGTCGGAAATTTCCGCTGAGGCGACTTTGGAGCTTAAAAAGAACTGCATCCCTTGTTTGGTCAAACACTGCTGCAGTTCTTTGGAGAGGCTGCTGTCGAGCGTTGGACAGATCCTATCAAGGAACTCGACAAAAATCACTTCGGTGCCTAACCGGCTGTAGACGGAACCGAGCTCGACGCCGATGATCCCTGCGCCGACAACGAGCAGTTTTTTCGGGATGCTTTCAAGGGCGAGAGCTCCTGTCGAGGAGAGGATCCGCCTTTCGTCGAAGGGAAGGAAAGGGAGTCCGATCGGCTCTGAACCTGTTGCTAAGATGATGTTGCGCGCATTCAGCTCCACTTTGGACGGGCCGCTTTGGACAGCAATGGTGTGCGGAGATGTGAGTTGGGCGGTGCCCGCATAGCGGGTTATTTTGTTCTTCTTAAAGAGGCCGCCGATCCCTTCGTTGAAGCCGGCGACGACTTTTTGTTTGCGGCCCATCATCTGTTTGAAGTTAAGGCCAACCTCAGAGATTTCAAGGCCATGGCTTTTTCCTTCATGGCGCAATTTCCAATAGAGTTCTGAAGATTGCAGAAGGGCTTTTGAAGGGATGCAGCCGACATTGAGGCATGTTCCGCCGAGCTCGAGCCTCTTTTCGACGCAAGCTGTCTTGAGGCCAAGCTGCGCTGCCCGTATCGCTGCGACATAGCCGCCAGGACCTGCGCCGATGATGACGACATCGAAATCTTCTGCCATATCCATCTCCTTAGGATTATAGATCGAGCAGCAGACGCGCCGGATCTTCCAGCATCTGCTTTAAGTTCACCAAAAAGAGGACCGCTTCTTTTCCGTCGACGATCCGGTGGTCGTAGCTCAATGCCACGTACATCATTGGACGGATCACGATCTGGTCATCGACGACGACAGGGCGCTTGACGATCGAGTGCATCCCGAGGATTGCGCTTTGCGGCGGATTGAGGATCGGCGTGGAGAGCAGGGAACCGAAGACGCCGCCATTGGTGATGGTAAAGCTGCCGCCGCGCAAATCATCGACAGAGATCGATCCTTCGCGCGCTTTTTTTGCATACTTTTCAAGGGCGGATTCGATGCCGCTGAAGGTGAGGATGTCGCAGTTGCGCACAACAGGGACCATCAAGCCCCTCTCTGTGGAGACGGCAACGCCGACATCGTAGGTATTGTATTGGATAATCTCATCTCCATCGATCGCTGCATTGATCTCAGGGATCGCCTTAAGACCTGCTACGACGCCTTTAACGAAGAAGGACATGAACCCGAGCTTAACGCCGTGCTTTTTAATGAAGGTGTCCTTTTCCCGGTTGCGGATCTCCATGACGGTCGACATGTCGATCTCATTGAAGGTCGTGAGCATCGCTGTTTGGTTCTTGGCTTCAACGAGGCGCTGGGCGATCACTTTGCGAAGTCCCGTCATCTTTTTGCGCGTGGCGCTTCCATCTGATGCAGCGGGCTGCTTGGGTGTCTGAGGACCTGGCTTCGGCGCTTCTTTAGGGCCTTCTTTTGCTTCTTTGGCAAAATCGGGCATCATTTTGCGCGCGCTATCTTGCGTTGGCTGGGGCATTGCTTGAGGTGCTGCAGGTTGAGGAGCTGGCGTCGGCGCTGGCGCTGCGGGGGCTGGGGCAGATGGCAGAGAGGCTGCTGCTTGCACCGAGGTGTCGATATATCCGATCACTTGCCCAATTGTCACACGGTCTTCCGCATTAACGGTCAGCGTGAGCTGGCCTGCTTGCGGAGCATAGAGCACTTGGTTGACCTTGTCGGTTTCCAGTTCGATGATCTCCTCATCGGTCTTGACCATGGAGCCGGATGGCTTGATGATATTGCTGACGATCGCTTCTGATACAGATTCTCCCATCGTTGGGATCTTGATTTCTACTTTCATTTCGTTACCTCGAAGGCTTGCCGCATTAGCGTTTCATGTTGCTGATGGTGCAGTTTGTGCGATCCCACAGCGGGGGATGCGCTCCGATCTCTGCCAACGTACTGGATTGGATGATCAAAATTGTGGTGGACATATTCCCATGCGCCCATGTTCTGATGCTCCTCTTGGACCCACGCGCACTGTGCATATCCCTTGTATTGCTCAAGCAGCTTTTCAATGTGCGCTTTTGGGAAAGGGTAGAGCTGTTCGATCCGCACGATCGCAATATCGGTACGGTTTTGTCTTTGCCGTTCGGCCGCGAGCTCATAATAGACCTTGCCTGAGCAGAATAGCAATCTTTTTGGCGCTGCTGGCTTTAATGGGTCGTCGAGCACTTCGCGGAAATGGCCTTGGGTAAAATCTTGGAGGCTGCTGACGCAGAGAGGGTGGCGGAGCAAGGCTTTTGGAGTAAAAATAATGAGAGGCTTTTTTGTTGTGTTCAATGCTTGCGCGCGCAGCAGATGGAAGAGCTGCGCTGGTTCCGTGCAGTTGGCGATCCGCGTGTTGTCATGGCCTGCAAGCTGCAAAAAGCGCTCCATGCGCGCAGAGGAGTGTTCCGGGCCTTGCCCTTCATAGCCGTGGGGAAGAAGGAGGGTGAGGTTGGTGCTGAGCCCCCATTTTTGCTCGGAAGAGGAGATGAATTGGTCGATGATGATCTGCGCGCCGTTGACAAAGTCGCCAAACTGCGCCTCCCAAATGACAAGGGCATTGGGATAGGCTACGCTGTATCCGAAATCAAAGCCGAGGACGGCATACTCGGAAAGCGGTGAGTTGTAGACATCGAACGGCGCTTGGGCTTGGCTGATGTGGGAGAGGGGGAAATACTTTTGATCTTTGACCTGGTCCATCCAAATCGCATGGCGGTGGGAGAATGTCCCGCGGCGCGCATCCTGTCCTGACAAGCGGACGTGGACCCCTTCGTTGACAAGCGTCGCGTAAGCGAGGCTCTCGCCCATTCCCCAATCGATGGAAGCTTTATTCGGATCAGACTGAACCATGGCAAGCCGGTCTTGCAATAAGCGCTGGATCTTAGGATGGATCTTCAGGTCCTCCGGAACAGCGCACAGCCGATCGGCCATTTTTTTAAGGGTTGCCGCATCGACTGCTGTTGCGATCTGGCTTAATGCGGCGTCGGAAGAAGGTTTTTCCGTTTTTGCTTTTAGCGGAGCAGATGATGATGTCTCCTGCAAGGCATCTTGGAGGCTTTTCTTAAATTCTTCTTCGAGCTGCGCTGCTTGGGGCTCATTGAGCACTGTTTCTTTGATCAGCTGCTCTTTAAATAATGTGCGGATCGATTTCTTATTTTTGATGATCGCATATTCCAACGGTTGTGTGAACGTCGGCTCATCTCCCTCATTATGCCCATATTTGCGATAGCAGTTGAGATCGATGAAGACATCGCAGTGGAACTTGTGGCGGATCTGCATCGCCAGCTTAGCTACGCGCACGCATCCTTCCGGATCTTCTGCGTTGACATGGAAGACGGGCGAGCGGAACGATCTTGCGATCTCGGTGCAATAGAGTGTCGATCGGGAATCTTTTGGCAGTGTTGTAAAGCCGATCTGGTTGTTGATCACAAGATGGACCGTTCCTCCGGTGCTATAGCCGTTGAGGTTGGCAAACTGCATCGTCTCATAGACAACGCCTTGTCCTGCAAGCGCTGCATCGCCATGGATTAAAACAGGGATGATCCCTGGTCTTTCTTTCGATTTGTTCCGCAATAGCTCTTGTTTGGCCCTGGCAATTCCTTCAACGACGGGATCGACCGATTCAAGGTGGCTTGGGTTGGCGACCAATGTGACGGGGATCTTCTTTCCATTTTTTGTATCGAGCGCTCCCACAAACCCTTTATGGTATTTGACATCGCCAGTTCCTTCGACCTGGTCAGGAGAATAAAAATCCTCAAATTCATTGAAGATCAGCGAATAGGACTTGTTGAGGATATTGGCCAAGACATTGAGCCTTCCCCGGTGGGCCATGCCGATAATGAACTCGAGCGAGCCTTCTTCCGCTCCTGTTTCTATGATGGCAGAGAGCATCGGGATCAGCGTTTCTCCTCCTTCGAGGGAAAACCGCTTTTGCCCGACATATTTGGTGTGGATGAACATCTCGAAGAGCTCAGCCTTGTTCAGCTGGTGCATGATCCTCACTTTGTCCTCGCTGCTGAGCTCCAAAGGAAAATAGGGTTCGATCTTGCTCTGGACCCAAGCTTCCAGCTCAGGAGATCCTAGTCCCATGTACTCGACGCCGATCTTGCCGCAGTAGGTTCTTTTCAGGGCATCGACGATCGTCCTCAAAGGCGCTGAGCGCTCTTTGAGGAATCCGCAAGTGGGAAATTGCGCGTCCAGTTCGCTCTCTTTGAATCCCAATTTCTGCAAGTTGAGCTCAGGAGGTTCTTTGGCAACAATGGTCGAGATCGGGTTACAGGAGGTCATCAGGTGGCCGAACTTGCGATAGGCATCGATCAGCAGATAGATCCTTAAGTCGGGGCTTTCTTGAACGGCGGCTGGAGCTGATGGCATTGCGGATGAGCCGAACTCCATTCCTTCGAAGAAATGGCGCCAGGAGGGCTCGACGCTGTTCGGATCCTGCTTATAGCTCTGGTAAAGAGCTTCCATCGCGTTCAAGTTGGCCAAATTGGCGTACGAAAAGTCTTTTTGACCCATTTTCACCCTCAACGTTCTGAATTTGGCTTATAGCAAAGAGAAGCCCTTGCTGCAATCTCTTTCTTGAAATTTATTTGAATGCCTTTCATACTCTTGGCAGTTTTATAGGTTTTCAGATTTTATTGGACTGATCTGGGAAGAAAAGATTGGTAAAAAATTATTTATAATATCGTTGCAGAAAATTTTTTGCTTCGATAAATAGAGGTCATTGCGTAAAACTCTCTCTGCTGTCTCAATGGGGGAGCCCTCTAGTGAAATGTCTTGATGGAAGGATTTAAGGTGCATGAATATCAAAAGTGAGCGTTTGAAGAAACTCGAATCGGAACTGCAAGATCTTGAGCAGTGGCTTCGTTTAGGACTTGTCCCCAAAAAGGACCTCGAAAAGCATAAGGACGAAATGCGCCTTCTGAACGATAGAATCGACGAGGAGAAAGAGCGTCTGCGCTTCTTAAAAGAGAGCGGAGAGCTCGAAGAGTTCAGCGTCCCCAAACGTCCCGCCCACGGCAGGCAAGCAGTCGAACCGCACAGCCTTCCTGATATCGACATCGCTGAAGAAGGGCTTACCGATGCCGGCCTAGACATGGAGACCGAGTCGTTCGATATCGAAACGACGGCCAGCGGCGAAGAAGGGGAAGAGGGAGAGGAAGAAGGTACGCAAGCCGAAGAAGAGGAAGAGGATGATCCTTTCAGCGACCGGAACCGTTGGCGCCGCGGCATTCTTGAAGACCCCGATGCGAATGATTGGTGATCAATCCTCAGATAATTCGAGGGAAGCAAGTCTTTATTTCCATATTCCATTTTGTTCAAAGAAGTGTCCTTACTGCCACTTCTTTGTCCTGCCTGATAAACCTGCATTGAAAGATCAATTTTTAGCTTCCATTGCCCTAGAGTGGAAGCAGCGTCTTCCCCAACTGCAAGGCAAGCGGATCGTCTCGATCTATTTCGGAGGGGGAACGCCGTCCAGGCTATCTTCGGAGCAGCTTCAATCTATACTTGGCCTAGTTTTCTCTTCAGGACTTGAGATCGATCCTGCTTGCGAGATCACGATGGAAGCCAACCCGGAAGATGCTTCTTTGCCGCTCCTAAGGGATTTTCGATCACTTGGCATCAACCGGCTCAGTTTAGGGATCCAATCGCTCGATGACCAGCAGCTGCATCTTCTTGATCGGCAGCACTCCTCTCAAAAAGGGATCGATGCGATCCTTAATGCCCAGATGGCAGGCTTTCAGAACATCTCGATCGATCTGATGTATGACCTTCCCCATCAGACGCTGGCAAGCTGGAAGGAGACTTTGGACAAGTTGAGCCAGCTTCCGATCACCCATCTCTCCCTTTACAATTTGACCTTTGAACCTCATACGGGATTTTTTAAACGAAAAAAAGAGTTAACACCTCATCTGCCTAACGATGAGGAGAGCCTCCATTTGCTCCAAGAGGCGATCGATGCGATCGAAAAGGCTGGGCTTGGCCGCTATGAGATCTCTGCATTTGCCCGACCAGGCATGCATTCCCGCCATAATGCAGGGTATTGGACAGCCCGTCCTTTTTTAGGCTTCGGCCCTTCCGCTTTTAGTTATTGGGAGGGGAAAAGGTTTAGGAACATCGCCCACCTTAACCGGTACTCTGAAATGTTGGAAAAAGGGGCATTTCCCATCGATTTCGAAGAGGAGCTTGCCTATCCGCAAAACCTCTACGAGCTGTTTGCCGTCCAACTCCGTTTAAAGCAAGGGGTCGATCTATCCCTCTTTCAAAGGATGCACGGATCCCTTCCTAAGGCGTTTTTCCACTGTTTGGAGCGATTAGAAGAGAGGGGATGGATCAAGAGGTCAGGCGGGATCTTCTCGTTGACAGATGCCGGGATGCTCTTTTACGACAGCGTCGCTGCAGAGATCATCTAAATAAGGCTGTTTTGCAACTGCCTCTAATAAAAAACTGCCTTCCATTTTCATGGAAGGCAGTCGGAGTTATATAGTCAGTGCTTAAAGATGCCGCGCCTTAAAGTTAGGCCTTTTGACGCGCGGGCATCTAGATACTTTAGACAGTTGCTGCTGCTAAAGCACGAGCTCTACGTTGCAGTTCGCCAGTTAATTGGCCAGCTGCTGCGTTCAAACCGTGGCGGTGAGCTGGAACAAAGATGTTCAAGAATGCAGCTCTTGCGCCATTAGCGCCGCTTACTTCAGCACGGATTGCATGTTCGTCGTTCTCACGATCGAGTACAGCAATTCTAGCTTCTTTAGTTTGACGCTCTGCATCGAGTTGCTCGAAACGTTGCTTAGCTTGTACGTGTGCTGCAACTGCGTTCATTGCTTCAGCATGTAACTGAGCGAGTCGTGGTGCTACAGCACTTGGATCAAATCCAAGCAGTGCAGAAAGCGATTCAACAGAGTTCAAGTCGAAGCTGCCTGTTGCTGCAACGCCGTTGCGTTCTGCGAAGAATGCAAGCAGTTTTGTTAATGCAGTTTGCTCTGCTCCAGATACCCAAACGTGGCCGCCGATGTTATGGCCCCAAGCGTCTGTGCCAACTTTTCCATCAACTTCAGTGTCTGTGCCGTTGATGTTGATGATCACTTTGCCAGGAGTTGCAGAAGCTCTACCTTCCGCTTCATAACCGTGCCAGCTGTTCCAAGCTTGAGAAATTTGGCCTTCGAATGTGAAGGTTCCGCCTTGGAAGATCGGGTTGTTAGCTGCGTCGTCAGCTTTGTAAAGCTGAGCAAGGCGTGTCAAGATCTCTTGTCTTTCAGCATTCAAGCCGGCGCGTCTAGCGTCAACTGCTGCTTGGATAGCATCAGCATCGATCAATCCGTTTGCTGCTTGAGCAATTAATGGGTTGGCCATGAGTGCTGCGCAAAGATCTTTAATGATCTTCTGCTCAGAGTTTCCTGGGAACAACGCTTTTAAGTGCTCAACTTCAGCTGCAATAGAATCAAGCGTGATGTTTGCAACATCTTGGTTAGCAAAGCGCTTAATTTCATTGTGGTAGACCGAGTTGACAAAGCTAGAGATAGCCATGTTGAGCTTTTGCTCTGGAAGCTCGATCTGCGTCAGAGTTTTAGTGCTGAAAAGGCCATCGTTAACTTTTTCTTGGTTGATCACAATTTCACTGCCATTGCGAGCAAACTTAGTAGCAGTTTTCTCGTCAGACAGAGCAGCGATTGCTCCTCTCATGAAGTTTTGTGTCTTTTCAATCGATGGGTTAGCATCGCCAGCAACTAATGCAGCAGCAAAAGCTGTGTTGAACTTCCGTACAGCAACATCGTAATCTGAGTTCAGAGCTAGGGCTCTGTTCTGCTCGTGAGAAATAAGGACTACGTTATCAGCTGTGATTTTAGAAGTTGGGATACCCAGTTGTCTTGCTTCAACGTCCGACAAGCTCTTATGATAAGCAGCCCGGATCAGACCTTCTGTAGCATCATTAAAGTCTTTAGCAGCCGCTTTGATAGCGACGTCTTGACCATGAGCTGTGCCGTAAGCGCTTGTGCTAGATAGCTTGCCGAATTGGAAGCACATCCAGTTGAAGAATTTGTAGACAACGTTAGAAACGTTAGTCACTGTCGTCTCATAAAGAGCGTCAACTTTTGTTTGACCTTTTCCAGTCAATTGAAGTTTTGATTGCAGAATAGGATCAACAACAGTGTTGACAACAGCTGCAGTGTCAACTGCAGTTGGAGTTGCAACTGGAGTTGTGTTTGCTGGAGTTTCTACTGCTGGATTTGTTGCTCCAGTTCCAGTTGTATTGCCAGCTGTATTTGTGTCGACTGGTGGAGTAGTCTGCTCTGCGGCATTACTTCCAAATAGTCTTGCGATAAAAGCCATAATTAAATTCCTCCGAAACTAAATTGTTTTAATTATGAAAGGTTAATTCAGTGTTTTTTTGCGTTACAATTAAATTATAATAAACAATCACGATTTAGTTCAATCAATTTTGCATTTGCAAGTAATTAAAATTCAGTTTCTGTAAGATTAATAATTTTACTATTTTAATTTTCTACTAATTAAAATTTCGTTTTTTCTGTTTTAGAAAAGTTTAATGTTTCTTTGTTTTTTAGTGATTATTTGTTTTGTTGTTGTTTTTTGATTTACATGAAAATTAAAATTTCGATTTCTTATTTAAAATATATTTGTTGTTGTTTTGTTTTGTCATAAAAAATTTAATTCGTCATTTGTTTTTAATTAAAATTTAGTGTTTTAGTTTTTGTGTTATTTTTAGAAAAAATTAAAATTTTATTGTTTTGTTAGAATGATGCGTTTTGTCGTGAGGGAGGTCTATTTAAAATTTTATGTTTGCCTATTATTTATAATAAAAAATAAATTTATGATAATTTTTGTTTAAAAGTAGTGGAATCTAATTAGGAAAGAAGGATTCAGCGACGAACATTCAATGGCTAATAGAAGTCTTTTTATTTTGAATAAGCTAATTTGGGGAAGTCATACAGGATAAAAGCAGGATAGCAGAAGGGGCAGGATAGGAAAAAAGGATAAAAATCATTCATAAGAGCTCTTTTCATTTTGGAAAATGGGATAATGAATATAAATTTCTTTAGCAGCTTGTATTGAGAGGTTTATACCGAAACAACATGAAGAATCGGGAATTTGGCAAAACCGGTTCGCAGCCATG
>JAFEGF010000178.1 GCA_018240225.1 Verrucomicrobiota bacterium | reverse complement strand
TTTTCAGAACTCATCTATTTGATGCGTTCTTTTAGAAGATTCCATCAGGATAAATTGTCATCTTTCTTATCTCAGTATGAGCAAGGCCTAGAAGAAATCCGCAAACGAGGCGGCCATTTCCCTGAAAGCACGCGAGAACGTATAGAAAAACACAAAAAGAACCTCCAATTCGTCATCGATTTTCTCGAACTATCTTCAAATGCCCTAACATTTAACGATTTAGAACTCCTGAAACAAACTCCTTTAGAAATTGGCATAGGCTCTAGCCATTTCACACATACACAACACTTTAGAAGCACATTTACTAATTTTATCTTAGTTTTCCTTATCATGAACGATTTTCACCATGTTCGTGTAGCGCACAAGGAGTTGTTTGCAACCCTACCTATTTTTTCGTCGCAAAAATCCTTTTTAACAAAAAACATGGAAAAAATTCGTCAAATGCTGGTACTGAACAAAACAATTTCCTTTGCATCCAAAGTTGAACTGTTCTCTCATTTGGGCCGCTGCACCAATAGAATTTTCAATAATGACAACAAGATCACCATTCTAGAAGGGCGCATGTTTCAAAACGATGCTTTAGACTTCTATAAAGGCATCGTTGCCTCCTCAAAAGCACAAGCGATTGCAGCATTAAATGTTTCTTGGAACAGTAATAAAGACGATCAAGAAGCAAGCTTCTGCGATCTATATCCTCCGACTAGCAGCACACCTGTTTTCCCCGAATATGCGGAGCAAAACCGTGAAACGATCGAAAATTTTATTCCTCGTCTGCGGGAAGCAATTGGATACATCTCCTCAAAAAGCAATCAGATCAAAAAAGACCTCTTAATCTGCAAACATGCGCCGTACTTTATCCTAAAAGGAGATGTTACAGGACTGCTCGCAAGGATGCACACAGCCAGAGGAAACCAAGCTAAAATTGATGCTATCATTTATCGAACAATGAAGGAATTTTCCCGGGAAGCAACTCCTGCAGCAGGGGCCATCCAACCAGCCAGAACTTCAGCAGCGCCTCAAAATGAGTTCGATCAGCTAGAAGAATTGTTCTGCAGCGTTAGAAAGATACCCAAGTCATTATTTAGCTGTCAGATTGAACGGGCAGATGAATGGAATGCTCATTTATTTAAACATCCGCTGCCATTAGCCCCGATTCGACCTTCCCGCGTCCGTTTACAACACCCGATTCCTTTAACCGCTTCCTCTGAGCCGCAATGCACGTCCTCCTCTGACCATGCTCCTGCACCTTCAATCGTCGATACAAGCTCTAGTTCGTCCAGTTCTGCTTCACCCACACCTACTTTTCATCTCGAAACGAGTTCGAGTTCTTCTAGTTCTGATCCATCGAAGCCTGCTTTCCACGTGGAACTCGAAGGGGGCCGCAGGCTGCTGCAACGCTGGATGAACAACCTGGCATCCTCTCGATCGCCGGTAACTCAATCCGCATTGAAAAACTCTTATGAACACTTTGACAATCTTTTCAACAGTTTTCGCCGGATCATGAATTTGTCTTCACAGGAAGCTATCAGACAAAGAGATCTATTTTCATTCGTAAATGACAGTGTGCGCCACTGCAACCTTGGCGTCGAACAGCTGCTTTCAGCTTTGTTCTGTGAAACAAATGGAATTAAAACCAAAGAGGCGCTTGCTCCCCATCTAACGCATGATCTATTCCAAATTTTACACAAATGCAAAATGAAAGACGGGGATCTTCCTCGCGATATCAGAAAATGGCTTGCAGAAATCAATCATGGGGAAACAATTGTTCGCGATATCCATCTTTATTCAGAAAAAGATACTGTCCTGCAAAACCTTCTCCGCGCTAATCAACGTTTGGTGCAGGTTATTGGAGCTACCTCATCTTCGATGGAAGCTTCGCACAGTGAAGGACCTCTATTCGACGCCTTGTTCAACTACTTAAGTCCTCTAGGGAAGCTTCTTCAAACGATTCAAGACAGGTTCCCTGTAAAAAAACAGACGGCGCCGATCCAATTGGAAGAGTCCTTTACGAGACTTATCGATTCGTTTTGTTCTGAAATGGAACAGGTCGTCGCGGCTCCTTCACAACCTTTATCTGACAACACAGCTTCCGTCCAACTCAAAGAAATTCGGACACTGCTGGAATCAGAACTCGGCACCGCCTTTAATGCAACGCTGGATAATATCCTGCAAAATTTATTGGTTCATTTGGAAACGGAGATCGAGTCCAATGCTCATTTGGAACCGATCGAAGCTTCCTTGCACCTTTCCAATGTTCTGCTTCTTGATCAAATGATCATTGAAGCGGTTTTGATCGATTCCATCCATTCTAAGATGCTTGATTTGAGCCAGGAAGAGGAAAACCAGCACGATCTCTTAGCCCTTGTGCAAAAACTGCAGATCGAGAAATGCTTTTCTAAAGAAGAGATCGATTTTCTTAAGTCGGGCAAAACAAGCCGCCAGTTTATCCGCTACCCTTCTTCTTATTCCAACATTCGATCAGCTAAACGTCCTCTTTCTAGGCTCGATAAAATGCTCGACCTATTGACATGGGGACGCACTCTTGCCAACCAACAGTCTACAAAGGAAGATCTCCGCGGGTTCACATCAGGAAATCGCGAGGTCGCTAAAAGACTTCAAGAAGTGAAAGCTTTTGCAGCAAATGATGTCAGGCTGCTTAGTTCGATCGTGAAAAAAGTGTTGAGCAAACCTTAACTCCACATTTTCTAAGGAATTGCAGAGCGCCAACAAACAAGCTTAGCAACCCCCACTTCATTCTCAAGCGACAACCATAAAACTGCCCTCACAGCATGTTCTGGGCATTATTTTTCCATTTCCAAAAAAACAGTTTAAGTTATACTGGTTGTCCTTTACCCGAGGTCGCTTATGAAGCTCTCCAACTTTTTTTTCATGCTTCTATCTTTCTGCCTGCTTTTACAAACGCCTGCCAGGACAGAAGAGATCCCTTATGACGCTAAGATTTATGTCGCAGGGCACAACGGCCTCGTCGGCCGCGCGATCGAAAGGAAGTTAAGGCAGGAAGGGTACACGAATATCGTCTCGCGCACCTCCGATGATCTCGACCTCAGGCGGCAAGCCGATGTGGATGCGTTTTTTGAACAGGAAAAGCCTGACTATGTCTTCCTTGCGGCAGCGAAGGTTGGCGGCATTAAAGCCAACTCCGACTATCCTGCGCAATTTATCTATGACAACTTGATGATCGAAACCAATGTCCTTCATGCCGCGTATCTGCATGGCGTCAAGAAATTGCTCTTTCTAGGGTCTTCCTGCATTTATCCAAGAGAATGCCCTCAGCCGATCAAAGAATCCTACCTTCTGTCCGGGCCGTTGGAACCGACCAACGATGCCTATGCGATTGCCAAGATTGCAGGGATTAAAATGTGCCAATCCTATAACCGTCAGTATGGGACACGGTTTATCTCCTGCATGCCGACCAACCTTTACGGCCCGTTCGATCATTTCGATTTAAAGAATTCCCACGTTCTTCCAGCGTTGATCCGCAAATTTTCTGAAGCCAAGGCGGAAGGAAGGCCATCGGTCACCCTGTGGGGAACAGGTTCTCCAAAACGGGAATTTCTTCATGTGGACGATTTAGCTGATGCCGTCCTTTTCCTCATGCGCAATTATGAGGGAGACGAGCATGTGAACATCGGCTGCGGCAACGACTTATCGATCTTTGAGCTTGCAACACTGATCAAAGATGCTGTCGGTTACGAGGGAGAATTGCTGTTCGATCCTTCCTATCCTGACGGTACGCCAAGAAAACTTCTCGATATCAGTAAAATTCAAAACATGGGCTGGTCTCCAAAAATTTCTCTTCAAGAAGGGGTCCAGGACACTCTGCGCTGGTATGCCGAGTATGAAACAAAATAGGAGTCGGCTGTGATTCGGTACTTTCTCATCATTAGCTGCCTAGTATTCATGAAGGCCTCTGCAGAGAATGCCGCCACAGTCAAAAAAGCGTTGATCTTCGGCGTTACCGGTCAAGATGGCTCTTATTTAGCTCAGCTGCTATTGGAGAAAGGCTATGAAGTGCATGGTGTGAAAAGACGCTCCTCATCCCTCAATACAGAACGGGTCGATCACATTTACCAAGAGATCGATATCCCTAATAGGAAGTTCATCTTGCATTACGGCGATCTTGCAGATGGAATGAACGTCAGCTCGCTTATTCAACAAACCCAACCCGACGAGATCTATAACTTGGCAGCTCAGAGCCATGTCAGAGTCTCCTTTGAAATTCCAGAATACACCTCTGATATCGATGCATTGGGCGTTTTACGCATTTTAGAAGCGATCCACTCGCTTGGTCTTGAGAAAAAAACGAAGTTTTATCAAGCCTCGAGCAGCGAACAATATGGGCTTTGTCCTGATATCATTCTCAATGAAAAATCTCCGTTCTATCCCCGTTCCCCCTACGCCGTTTCCAAGCTTTATGCCTACTGGATCACGGTCAATTACAGGGAAGCATACGGCATCTATGCCTGCAATGGCATCCTCTTTAACCACGAGTCCCCTTTAAGAGGGGAAACATTCGTTACCCGTAAAATCACTTTAGCTGCCTGCCGTCAGAAACTTGGCCTGCAAGATGTTCTTTATTTAGGCAACTTGGATGCAATGCGCGACTGGGGCTACGCCAAAGACTATGTCGAAGCAATTTGGCTGATGCTCCAGCAAAAAGAGGCGAAAGATTTCGTCATTGCAACTGGAGAGTCTCATTCCGTTCGTGAATTTGTCGAACTAGCTTACCGTGAATTAGGTTACGAGATCGAATGGCACGGTTCCGGCTGCGAAGAGTATGGGATAGATAAAAAGACTGAACGGGTTTTGGTCAAAATCGATCCCCGCTACTTCCGTCCGACAGAAGTTCCCCACCTCCAGGGCGATGCATCGCAGGCTGCAACTGAGCTGCAATGGAAACCGAGGACCTCATTCCAGGAACTGGTTAAAATCATGGTG
>JAFEGF010000177.1 GCA_018240225.1 Verrucomicrobiota bacterium | reverse complement strand
GCATTCAATGCAGCGAATGTCAATCCAGGAGGACCTTTTTCAAGCGCTTTTCCAAGAAAGATCATCATCACGGCAAGAACGATACCTCCTGCCAGGCCAAAGTAGGCCATGCAACTGCTCCAAGCATACTCTCCAGTACGGACAGGATTGAGCAAAATAGCGACCAAGAAGACCAAAAATAATTGGATCATCAGAAAGGCTTTGCTCGAACCGCCGGAATCGATGCTTCGGCGCATGCAATAGTTCGATGCTGCTATAAAAAGGGAAGCGATCACCATTAATTGGATTCCCATAGAATTTTTTCCTCTAGATTTGAATCAAATGGAAAGAATAGCAAAAAAAGCTCTGTCAAGAAAGAGGGAATTATTGGATCTCTTGCATTATCGCTTTGCTAAAACAGCATAGGAATTGTAGACACGTTTTAGATTTGTACGGGAAAATCCTTGATAGCAACTTAAATATTTGTCTAATATCGTCTTCATTTTTTTAACTGCTGAAGCTGAAGATGAAACGGATCATCGTATTTCTTATCCTAATTCCTCTTATCCTTAGAGCAGAGTGGGATTCTGACGATGAGGACCTCTCTCTTTTTCATCATGTTAATGTCATTTCAGGCAATCTCAATCTTTCGTTTCAAGACGGGGTCATAAAAGGGGCAAAAAATTTTCCCATTAACCGAAGCTACACAAGCGCAGGCGCTTTTGAACGTTCAGAATGCAAATACAAGCTCGACTTAAGAAAGATCCGCGGAGATTCAGTCATGCAAGGTGGTTGGAGCTGGTTTCCCCACCTTAATCTGTATGTAGAACCTCCAAGCAGTGATGAAAAATACAATCGAGAAACCAAATACAAGGTCTACATCCCCGAAAAAAACGGGAACCTTCTGTGCTACGTCTTCAGCCATCAAGAAAACAATCAACATATTTTCAAGCCGGAGTTTAAAGGCGGCCAGTGTACTGGAACTTTAAGCGCGCGAAGGAATTCAACGCACAATGTGTTGAAATTTAACATTCGGCAGCAAAAGGCGACCCTCTATTTGCCCGATGGAGGTGTTCGGGTCTATAAAGATTTAAGTTGGCACGAATCAGATAGACCCTATTATTTAGCCCTTGTCTCTGAAACGACGCCTAGCAAGCACGATATTTGCTACGTCTACAAAAAGCATTCCAATGAAATAAAGAACATCCTTGTTCGCAATCCTTTAGGAACAAAAATATTCACGACAGCTTCGTTCAATTTTGTCAAACCGGATGAGTTGATGAAGCCTTCCGACCATTTCCATTTTCAAATAACGACATCAGACAACAGTGTATTCGATTACCGTTCGGTCGGGATCAAGCAAAGAAACTATCTCAGCTCGATTAAGAGCAACAGGCGGCCGGAAGAGTCATCGGAATTCTCTCTAGCTCGAAAAGGGATCGGTGCGAGGATGCAAAAACTCCACCTCGGAGGAGTACTTCAATTCATTGCCCATTACTATGGGCCTGAAAACCATAAAGCAGCAATGAAGTGGGAGTTTAAAGCTAAAAAACCATTCAATGCAGATAAGGTCAGACTTCTCGAAGCTCCTATCGGACCAAACAGCGAAATCCTCCCTTTAGCACGATTTTCCTACCTTCCCAATCATACCGATGTCCGCGATGTCGATAATATCCTGACACGCTATCATCATGACGGTGAACAGCTGCAACGGATCGAGCACTATGATGAAAAAGATAGCCTGCATTCCTCCCAGCAACTGCTGTGGAACGGCTCTCATCTGATCAGTAAGGCATTGCTGGACCAAAACGGCAACGCCGTATTTTCACGCACATTTGCTTACGATACATTCGGCAATGTCTTAGAAGAGGCGTTCTGGGGCAATCTCACAGGAGAACAGCAGGGCCCCTTCCTGATCGATGATCATGGAAACCTCTCTGGAGCTCAAGTCTACCGCAGACGTTTTGAATATCTTCCTGTTTTCAACGTGCCTACTCTTGAAACGGAAGAAGGCGGCCTTACCTACCGCTATGCTTATCTCGAAGGCACAGACCTATTGGCCCGCAAATTGACTTGCGATGAAAAAAAAATCCTCATCCGCGAATTTTACTTCTATGATTCAGACCATTTGCTTGTTTGCGAGGTCATCGACGACGGCGAACAGGAAGACCATTCGCATATCAGCGGTGTAACGCAACGATCCATCAAACGGTATGAGAGGCATCCCCAAAATGGCATGATCCTTGCCGCCGAAGAGCGTTATCTGGACATGGCCTCAGGTAATGAAGTCCTGATCAAACGCTCTGAGTACACTTATTCTTTGCAGAACGAGATGATCGCAGAAGCCGTTTATGATGCCAATCGAACCTATCGTTACACACTTTACACCGATTATGACCCATGCGGGCGGATCATCCGTAAAACAACTCCCCTTAGCCAAGAGAACACCTACGTTTACGATGCAAATGGAAATCTTTTGGAAGCAAATGAAGCGGGCTGCCCGAAGAAGATCTATACCTATAACCTTTCAGGCAAGCCGACCTCATGTCAAGAAATCGATGCAGCCGGCGACATTTCCATTACCTATTCCCAATATGATCCAAAAGGAAGGCTCCTCTCGCAGACAGATAAGAGAGGAAATACGACAACTCAATCATACGACGCTTTTGGCAGGTGTATCAACACTCGCTTTTCACCCATTGAACAGGACTCCGGTAAGCCGTGCTTCCCCGTTGCCAATTACACTTACGATCTGAATGGAAACATCGCATCGACGACAAACTCGGAGGGCAGCCAAGTCAAAACAAGCTACAATTCCCTCCGCAAGCCCATTCATATCATCCAAGCAGACGGAACTGAGGTCTTTCATACCTACACAAAAAGCGGCATGCTTGCCCGCACTGTCCATCCCGACCAAACTCAGACCGAATACACCTACGACCTCTTCCAGAGGATGACGTCGAAAACGACCTATGCTGCAAACGGCGAGATCCTGGCCCAAGAGTCTTGGAGCTATAGCGCATTTCATCTCATTTCCTATACCGATTG
This sequence comes from Verrucomicrobiota bacterium, assembly GCA_018240225.1. Lineage (GTDB taxonomy): Bacteria > Chlamydiota > Chlamydiia > Chlamydiales > Rhabdochlamydiaceae > Acherontichlamydia > Acherontichlamydia pituitae. The sequence continues at coordinate 2,057 of JAFEGF010000177.1, read as the reverse complement.
CCGAGGTCTTACGACAGAGTATTCGTACGATGGAGCCGGGCGGATAGTGATCGAAGATGCCGAAGGCAGAAAGAAGACTTATGCGTACGATTCCTTGGGCTTTTTGGAACGGATAACTGACGGCCCTGTCCAACATGTCCAAATCCACGACATTCAAGGCCGTGTGATTGAAGAATGGATAGAAGATGAATCAGGCCGCAGAGAAAACAGGATGCAGTTTTTCTATGGGTACAACAACCGTAAAGAAAAGGCGATCCGATGGACGTCTCAAGGAGAAGCGATCGACCATTTTTCCTACGATTCGGAAGGAAGGTTAATCCAGCACATCGATCCGATCGGAGCTATCACTGAGTGGCAGTACCGTGAAGTAGAGAACCAAATCAGTCAGCGCGTCCTCCAAAAACAGACGATCGATCCGATAAAAAATAGAACCATAGAAACCTACGATTCGCTGAACCATATCTCTTGCATTGAAAAACAGGATCCTCAAGGTAAAACAGTCGCCTACGATCGCTTTTACTATGATTCCAGCGGGAACCGGACCAAGAGGATTTCAACCATCTATCAATCAGATACCCCCGTTAAAACAGTCGCAACCACGTGGGAATATGATCCGATGGGGCGCGTCGTCAGTGAAAATGAAGCGGATCAAAAAACCACTCGTTACCAATATGATCTTCGAGGACGGGTTGCCGAAAAGACATTGCCAAGCGGCACCATCTTAACTTACATCTACGATGGGATCGACCGTCTTCTGGAGCTTTTAAGCTCTGATGGAACAGTTCATTATACGTACTTCCACGGAACCGGACCCGATCCCACCCTGATCATCGACCATATCCATCAGTTTCGGATCCAACGCAGCTACAACCATTTTGGAGATCTCCTCCATGAAATCTCTGGAATCGGGTTCCAATACGCTTGGAAATACGACCAACATGGCCGTTGCAGCCTGTTCACCCTTCCCAATCAAGCATCGATTGTTTACTCTTACAAAGGCCTTCATCTAAGTACCGTTACAAAATATTCTCCAGAAGGCTATCAGGAATACGCCCATCATTATACTCGGTTTGATCCAAACGGGCATGTCCAAGAAGAAGAGCTAATCAATAGCCTCTCTTCAGTTTCTTCCCAAAGAGACCTCCTTGAGCGCCCCATATCTCAAACTTCCTCTTATGCACTACACAGCATAGCGTACAGCTTATCCGGCCTCGTGATGCAAACAGACAACTCTTTATTTGGAACAAAAGATTATGCATACGATCCGCTCAACCAGATCACCAAAGAAGCAGAAACAGACTATGCGTTCGACTCGTTTGGTAATCCCACTGATTGCGAGATCAACGACTGCAACCAGCTCCTTGCAAATAACGACAGTTCATTCCAATACGATCCTGATGGGAATCCTACCAAGCGCACGTCCAAAGATGGCACCGCCGAGTACCATTACGACGCCCTCGGCAGACTTACCATGCTCATCAAACCAGAAAGAACAGTCCGGTATTGCTACGATCCATTATCCCGCCTCATTTCGAAAGAAACTGAAGATTTGTATGCAGGAAGAAGCAAAATCTTCTATCTGTACGACAGGGAGCATGAAATTGGAACCGCAAAAGAAAACGGTGAAATCCTCCAGCTCAAGGTTTTAGGACTTGGCATCATGGGGGATATTGGGGCTGCGGTTGCAATCGAGCTTGATGGCGCGGTCTTTGCACCTTTGCACGATTTCAACGGCAACATCATCGCTCTCATCTCATCGCAGGGAAAAGTTGCCGAAGCCTATGACATCGATGCCTTTGGCAAAGAAAAAGATTCTGCTCAATCAAGCCCTTGGCGGTTCTGTTCCAAACGCACCGAAGAAGGACTTGTCTTCTTTGGAAAACGGTTCTACGATCCCTCTTTAGGCAGATGGCTGACACCTGATCCTGCCGGTTCGATTGATAGTCCCAACCTGTATCTCTACGTCCGTAACAGCCCCCTCAATCGCCTCGACCTCTTTGGCCTCTATTCCGCCCGTCCAGTCCCTTGGTCGAACCGCACCGAAGACTCGCCAAGGA
>JAFEGF010000176.1 GCA_018240225.1 Verrucomicrobiota bacterium | reverse complement strand
CATTATATCATTTTTAATAATAAATTAAACAATTATTAACAAAACATTAACAATTTAACGATAAAATCCAAAAAAGCTAAACAACACACATCTTATTAATATCGAAAACATTGCAACTAAAAATTAACTTATTGTATTGATTATTAATAATTTAGAAAATCAGAAAGCACTCTATCCAAACATTGAAAATGGAATCCATGATCTATTTGCTACAAATCCCTAATAATTAGAGCATTAAAACCGTAAATAAACACAAAAATAAATTAAACTAAATTGTTTAATTTTAAATCGTTTTACTATAAAATGATTATTAGAATGATCTAAATATATAAAATTGGAAACAGAACCCATGGTCAAGTCTGAATTCCCACTTTCAGTGCAGAAGAACTGTGAAATCCTCTCGATCCAGCCGGAATCGGAAGAGGGGCACTACGCTGTCACTGCGAAGTTCACCAATCAAACCAATGAATGCGTAGCTCCCTTGCATGTCAAGGGAACGCCTGAGAGTATCGGACAGATCATGAAGTGCCTAGGCGAAAAGTTTGCTTCGCATGAGGTCGAGGAAGAAGATTTGGACAATCCCCTGCTTGAGCGGGTCGTCTTCGAGATCAAGGGCAAAAAAGTAGTCGCTCAAAACCAGGACAATGGCGAGGTCGTTCTCAATACAGATGCGCCTGAGGTCGATACGGAAAAGGTGGAAGAGATCTCTTCCCGTTTTTTAAGGCCAAACGCCCCTGTCGATAAGAAAGAGGGCAAAGCGGAATCTGCTGTTTTGGACTCTGTTCCTAAAGTCAAAAAGCTCTGGGCCGAGACAAATGCCAACCGGAAGCTGACCAAAGAAGGAAGGATCAAGCAAAAGATCTCCGACCTGCACGCCTTCGTCCGTCATTTAGCTGGCAAAAAAGGGATCCTTCAAGAGAAGATCGATGCGGCGGTCGAAGACCTATCGGGATCGAACAAGAACCTCAATGAGGTCTTGAACAGCTACCGCCTCCAATACTTCCCAGAAATTGCCCATGAGCTCAAAGAGCTGCAAGATTGCGAAGAGTGCATCAAGCACTTCAGCATTGGTTCTTAAGAAAAGCTAGAATTGTATCCCGTGTATACAGAAGGTTCTCTTCTGTGTGGGCGCTTGAGACAAACCAGGCTTCATAGGCCGATGGCGGCACGTAGATCCCCCTTTCAAAGAGATACTGGAAAAAGGCCTTAAATTTCGCTTCATCGAGCTGGGCCAAGTCTTCTCTACCCTTTACTTCCGTTACGCCAAAAAAGAGGGTAAACATCGAGCCTACGCGCGTTAAGAGCGCAGGAACGTTGTTCTGCTCCAAGTAGTGCTCGATCGGATCGGTAAGCAGGCGGGCCTTTTTCTCCAGGTCTTCATAAAATCCTGGTTTTTCGATGTGGGAGAGGGTTTCAAGGCCTGCGCACATAGCGACAGGGTTGCCGGACAAGGTCCCACCCTGATAGACGGCCCCAAGGGGCGCGATTAGGTCCATGACCTCCTTTCTTCCTCCGAAGGCTGCTACGGGATACCCTCCGCCGATCACTTTGCCAAGGCAGGTCAGATCGGGCTTAATCCGGTAGTATTCTTGCGCTCCCTTCAACCCGACACGGAATCCAGTGATCACCTCGTCGAAGATGAGCAGGGCGCCAGTTGCGATCGTCTCTTCGCGCAGCATGTCGATGAACTCCTGTTCCGCAGGAACAACGCCCATGTTGCCAGCGACCGGCTCTAAGATGACGGCTGCAATATCAGGATGGTTGCGGATGAAGTTGCGGCAGGTATTCAGATCATTGAAAGGCAAGCAGACAGTATGCTGGATGACCGCATCGGGGATCCCCTTGGAGGTTGCTTGAGGGAGGTGGGTGACGCCGGACCCTGCTTGAATGAGAAGACAGTCGGAATGGCCGTGGTAATGACCGCTGAACTTGACAAGGGTATTGCGTCCGCTATAGCCGCGGGCAAGACGGATGGCGCTCATGGTCGCTTCGCTGCCTGATGAGACGAAACGGAGCTTTTCCATGGAAGGCAGATGGCGGTTGATCTTTTCTGCAAGGAGGAACTCATAAGGAGTGGCGATCCCAAAGGATGAGCCGCGCTCCATCTGCTCGCAGGCCCGCTTGACGACAGATGGATGGGCGTGGCCAAGGATCAGAGGCCCCCAGCTCAAGCAATAGTCGATATAGGCGTTCCCATCGGCATCCCAGATCGTGTCGGCTTTGCCCCTTTCGACGATCATCGGAGTCATATCGAAGCCTTTAAAAGCGCGGACCGGGGAATTGACGCCGCCCGGCATCCGTTCTAAAGAAGCGGCATAGATCTCATCTGATTTGGGACGTGCAGTGATCATTGTGATACCTCGCAAAGAAAAAATGAGATTATGTGGATTAAATGATTTTCGATCCAAAAGAAAAAACCCTCTCGGCAAGGAGAGGGTTTTTGTTATCTCAGTTAACGGTTGTTAACAAAGATTAGAACATCAGACCAGCTTTGACAGTTAAGCCTTGGAAGGTCAGGTTTCCGCTCATGTCATTATTCAGATCATAAAATTGGTTCTGGTTGAACCAAATTTGCTCTTCCCATCCAGCTTGGAGGTAGAACTCATAATCTCCAACGAAGAATGTTGTGTCATAACGGAAACCGAGGCCGAACTCAACCACTTCAGTCAACGTAAAGAAGCTGTTGTGGTTGCGCATTGTATGGTACTTAGGTACGAATGCTGTAGCAAAAGAATCTTTACGGTGGTTATCGAAATCGCTCCATAATGCAGCGGCAGCGATATCGCCATAGAGTCCCCAATGCTTAGTGAAGTACCAAACTGCATCTAAGCCAGCTCTGAGGCCGACGCCAAAGAAGTCTTGGCTCATTTTAATGTTGTACTCAGTTCCATTTTCTCCTTCGAGATTATGATACTTGGTATGGTAGTCTTGATCAATCCATCCAAATTTAAAACCAAAATGCGGTCTTAAAGTAAGGAAACGGCTGATATAGAAATTTCTTCCTAATTCGAGATCCAATGCATTGAAACGCATGTCCCAATGAGCATGAGCTCTACCATTGCTGTTCGTAATAATAGCCGAATGGTCAAAGGATCCATTGTCAGCGATCAAATTAGGCGTCCATGAACCATAGATGATCGAATTAGTCGATGCATGAGCATGGCTGTGGGATTCCACTTCATTGAGCCAAGTCCATTGCGCAAACAGGTCCCATCCATCGTGGCGGAACTTTAAACCGAAGCCGAGCTTAAATCCTGGCTCCCATTCAAATTCTGGCTCTTTCACGCTTCCATGATGAGCGTTGTTAGTGTTTGGCGTAACGCCTGTGATTGCATAATCTAGGCCGTCTTCATACGACTTCCAATAGATGAAATCAGCTGTGATATATGGATCCGCCCAGTGGGTCACCTTAGGTTCTGTCTCAGGCGTCACTTGGCGCATCGGCATCGCATTGCCATCGCCATTTTTTTGTCCATTCTGGCCACTTTGGCCATTTTGTCCGTTCTGCGCAGCAACATATCCACCGGACTGCTGTGCAAAAGAACGCTCCGCCATCGCATGCTCATTATGAGCATCAGCAAAGAGAGCTGCAGCTCCCATGCTAAGGATAGGCGCAGTTAAAAGTGCATACTTGTTCATACCGTACCCCTATAGTTGGTATACTTAATTCGGATCGTAAGAAATCGTAATAATTATTTCAAAGAAAAAAGAGTCTCGTTGATCTCAAACACAACGAGGCTCCGCATGTACGTTAAATGAACTAACTGTCAACGACGATCAGAACATCAACCCAGCTTTAACGGTCAGACCTTGAAAAGTCAGGTCTCCAGTTCTCGTATTGATCGTATCGAGAAATTGGTTCTGGCTGAACCAAATTTGCTCTTCCCATCCAGCTTGGAGATAGAACTCGTAATCGCCAAGAAAAAATGTGCAATCGTATCGGAAACCAAGCCCAAACTCCAACACTTGGGTCAGTGTTGTAAGCGTGCGTTTTAAATCAAGGGTTTCAACTTTTGGAATTGTGTTCGTTGCAAAATGGTCTTCTCTCTTAGAGTGGAAATCACTCCAAAGCGCGCTGATCGCAAAATCTCCGTAGAGTCCCCAGTGCTTGGTGAAGTACCATACCGCATCTAAACCCGTTCTGATGCCGCAGCCAAAGAAGTCTTGGCCCATCTTTACAGATCCTTCTGATGGCGGAGAAATGGCTTGAAGCAATGCGCTTACATTATGCCCTTTCGGATGAAAATCTTGATCAATCCAGCCAAATTTAAAACCAAAGTGGGGCCTTAAGGTCAGGTATCGGCTGATAAAGAAGTTGCGTCCGAGCTCAATATCTAAAGCATTAAAGTGCATCGACCATTTAGCACGAGCACTATCGCATACGGCATCTGGGAGCAGACCGAGTTGCGGCGGAACGGCTGAGTGGAATACGGCATGCTCTTGGGAGTTTGCTGATGTATGCGAATGGCTATTACCTTCAAACTCGTTAAGCCATGTCCATTGAGCAAACAGGTCCCAGCCATCATGTCTGAACTTCAAGCCGAATCCTAGTTTAAAACCGGGTTCGAAGTCAAAATCGGGAGAATGGAAGCTTCCTTGATGCGCATTTGCAGAAGTGGACGTGATTCCTCCCGTATAGGCGTAGTGCATGTTCTGTACAACAGCTTTCCAATAGATGAAATCAGCTGTGATGAACGGGTCCGCCCAATGCGTAACCTTTGGTTGAGCCTCTGGCGTGATCTCTTGTATCGGGAGTTTGTAACCGCCATCTCTATCCTGTTCTTTTTGCGCATTTGAAGGTTCAGCAAACAATGTCGCAGCTCCTAAAGTGAGGACAGGTGCAGTTAAAAACAGATACTTCTTCATTCCGCACTCCTAAAAATAGTTGGTAACGATTGCTTTTTGATCCTATGAGATCAAAATAATTATTTCAACCAAAAGAAGAAGAGCCTCACTGAGATCAAGATCGGTTGGATCTTTTGCTCAATGAGGCTCTTCTTGCGCCTTAAATTAATGCTATGGTTTACGACGATTAGAACATTAAACCAGCTTTAACAGTCAGACCTTGGAAGGTCAAGTTTCCTGTTCTTGTGTCGACTGTATCGAGGAATTGGTTCTGGTTGAACCAAATTTGCTCTT
>JAFEGF010000175.1 GCA_018240225.1 Verrucomicrobiota bacterium | reverse complement strand
AAAATAAGGGCGCAAAAGCCAAAATCGCTTATACGATTGAAGTGTCAGCAGTATAAATCCGTTATAGTTCTTTATACATGTTCGAACATCCGCAAGCGCAAGTGGTCTTGACGTTTGGATTGGAAATCGTAAAGCCGGCGCCTAAAAGTCCTGAAAAATGGTCGCCGTCGATCGGCCCCTCTTCAAAATCGATCAATGAACCTAAAAACCTCTTCAAATGATCGCGCGGAGCGTAGATCTCAATGCCATTGGACAGGAAAACCTGGTCTTCGGAGGTTGCGCGGGGAGTAGGCTCAAAAACGTATTCGTAGCCGGTTCCGCATGACGCAGGACGGTCGGCGACCTTAACCCCCCAAGCCTCCATTCCTTCAGAAGAGAGGAACTCTTTAAGTTTCAGCGCAGCATGTTCCGTGATCGAGATAATGGAAGGATCTGCATTTTCTTGGAGGACAGCGTTTAATTTCTCGACTAGGAAATCGACATCGGCCGATGTCTTTCCTTTTTTAATAAGAAAATCTTCCAAAGGAATATTTGGCAGATCTTCCGTGCAAGCCAAAAAGCTTCTCATTGCCCGCCGCAGTTTATGCCCCTTTTGAGGGAACCCTTTGATGATCTCTTCGATCAACATTGTTTTTGCAATCATTCGTCGCATCCTATAAAACTCGAGGAGTTATCTTTCCAAATGATCGATAATTTGCACAAGCAAATTTAAAAAATTGTTCCGAATTACTGTTTCAAATTTAACTTCTTGAACCGAAGATGCTCATCGTTTAAACTTATGGAATACAAACAGACTATTCTACTTTTATGTCAAAAAAACTCAGCGTTTTTACTTTAGCTATGATCAACGTTGCCGCTGTCAGCAGCGTCCGCAACTGGCCGACAATTGCCGAATACGGGTTTGCTTCCTTGTTCTTTTTTGCCGTTGCAGCCCTTCTCTTTTTTATTCCTGTCTCCATGGTCTCTGCAGAACTTGCTACCGGATGGCCTAAGACAGGAGGAGTCTTTGCCTGGGTTAAAGAAGCGTTCGGCCATCGCACAGGATTCCTCGCGGTCTGGCTCCTATGGGCTGAAAATGTGATCTACTATCCCGCCCTCCTTTCCTTTATCGCAGGGACCATCGCCTACATCATCAACCCGGCGCTTGCCCAAAACACCTACTATACCCTTTTTGTTATCCTCGGCGTCTTCTGGGCAACGACCCTTGCCAACTTGCTCGGAATGCGCGCTTCAGGATGGATCAGCACATTTGGCGTGATCGCGGGAACGATCATCCCCGGCGGGCTCATCATCATCCTTGGGATCGCTTGGTATTTTTCAGGCAATCCGATCGAGATCCCGATGACCGTCGATAGCTTGATCCCTGATATGAGCTCGCCAACGCAGCTCGTCTTCTTTTCCGGAGTCCTTGTCGCTCTTTGCGGCCTTGAAATGTCCGCTGTCCATGCACGGGATGTCGAAAACCCTCAAAAAAATTATCCCAAAGCGATCCTGCTTTCGGCCATCCTCGTCCTCGGCCTATATGTGCTGGGAGTCCTGGCAATCGCTGTCGTTATCCCTCAAAAGCAGATCAGCCTAGTTGCCGGATCGCTGCAAGCCTTTTCTTTTTTCGTGAACTCGTATGGGCTTAGCTGGCTAACTCCCGTCATCGCGGCGCTCCTTGCCTTTGGAGCCTTTGGAACGTTGAGCACATGGATCGCAGGCCCTAGCAAAGGATTGCTCGGCGCTGCGCAAAGCGGAGACCTGCCCCCCTTTTTCCGTAAGCTCAATCGGCATGGAATGCCTGTCGCCCTTCTGGTCTCCCAAGGGGTCATTGTCACCATTTTCTCTCTGATCTTCCTTGTTATGCCGACGGTAAGCAGCGCCTATTGGATCTTAAATGCGATGGTCGCCCAGCTCTACTTGGTCATGTATATCCTGATGTTCGCCGCCGCCATCAAGCTGCGCTACAAACGTCCCAATGTCGTCCGCGCCTATAAAATTCCTGGAGGAAAACTGGGGATATGGCTCGTTGCAGGACTTGGCCTGATCGGCTCCGCGGCCACATTCTTCATCGGCTTTTTCCCTCCAGCTCAAATCCCTACAGGAAATACCGTCTTCTATGTGACATTTCTGTTTTTGAGCATTGTGCTGGCATGCTTTGCGCCAACCATTATCCTCTGGTTTAAAAAGCCGAACTGGTCAAAACCGTTAAGCCATGAAAAGAATTCATGACAGTGTATTTGGCGTTCTTAAAAGGATTTTTGACAGGCGCCGGCCTGATCATTGGAATCGGCGCCCAAAATGCCTTTGTTTTGAAACAAGGACTTAAGAAAAACCATGTTTTTGCCACCGCTCTCTTCTGCTCCGTTTCCGATGTTCTGCTGATTGCAATCGGGATCGGCGGGGTAGGAGAAATTCTAACGCAGAACGCCACACTCTACTTCATCGCAAAATGGGGAGGGGCTGCCTTCTTGTTCTGGTATGGGTTCCGCGCTTTCCGCTCTGTTTTTCATTCTGAAACCCTTCAAGCGAGCCAATCGCATGAACCGGCAAGCCACTCCTTAAAAAAAACGCTGCTGATATTGGCTGCCCTCACTTTTTTGAACCCCCATGTTTACCTAGACACCATTGTGATCTTAGGCAGCATCGGCTCCCAATTTGAAGACCATCTCAGGCTCTATTTTGCAATCGGGGTGATTATCGCCTCGTTCGGATGGTTTTTCGGTCTGTGCTATGGGGCAAGGCTCCTATCGCCGGTCCTTAAAAAACCATCATCTTGGAAAGTGATCGACGGAATTGTCGGCTGCATGATGTGGGGGATCGCCCTCTCGCTACTGCTCGTCAAATCCTAAACAGTACTTTACTTCGGGAAGTTGTGATAGTGACGAGATCCCTTTTTGCCGAACTTCAAAAGAGCTGTTCCTACGATGAACTTTGCATGTCCTTGGATTTTTTTCCAAACTGTGAGCTCTTTCTTTTCCGGAGGGGGAACCCCTTCAGGCGGAAAGTAGATATAGATCTTAACTTTTCCGATATCTTTGTCGCTCTCTTCTGATTGCACAAGCTTTCCTTGCGCCGGCAATTTCAATTTTTGATAGGCAGCATCAGTAAGCAGCAAATACCTTCTTTCCTTCACTTGGTTCTTTAATAACCGATGCACGAGGATCACATCGACACCTGACAGCTCCATAAATGACCCTATTTTTACCATGGACGCCTTGCCGAAGTGGGCAACAATTTTGATATCGAGACTGCTAAGGTGGGTGCAAGCGCCGCAGTCGCACACACTCACCTCCTGCATCGCGTTTAGCTTCCGTTGGAATGTGGTGAAGAAGCGCAAAATTTTCTCTGTCAGCAGTCTTGGATCATTGTGCATCTCAGCAGAGAGCTTTTCGTAGGGCAAATACAGAAAAATCGCATCTCCTTCCAACTTGGAAACCTCCATTGGCAATGCCACTTCGTCAACCAACGCAGCCATCAGCTCATTGATCAACAAAACCCCATGGTCATGCTCCATTTGATTGCGAACCATGTATTGCGTATAACCGCTGATGTCTGCGATGAAAAAGAACATTTCGTCCGGCATCGATACCCCACTCTTGCTTACCACTTGCCATAACACATGTTTAGAAGAGATGCAGTATTTTTCCAACTAAGAACCTATTGCAAAAGCAAGCCAATCGCAAAAAATCTCAATTTATTTTTATCATTTTCGTTAAATGATCGATTGTGTACAATTTAGGCCATGAAAAAATCGGCACAACAATTTACATCCGTATTTTGTGCTCCGTCCCAAGGCTGCTTTGCTAATGGGAACGTTTCTTCCATCTCTCAAATTATCCGTAATCTGCTTCTTATTCTGCGCCCAGCGGCGCAGTAGCATATTTATCCAACTCATATTTTATTTTTTTCCTAAGTTCTAAACAGAACTTGCAAAACCATTTATTATTTATTTAAGGATTTTTTATGTCTACACGAGCAACGGATCCTTCGGGACCCTCTACGTGGTTCAATTGGAACCAATTCAATCCCATATTTGCAGCAGCAGGCGCGATCGTTCCCCCTTACTACCTCTTTGTCGTCAAAAGCGCCTACCAACAAGGAAAACCTGCACCCTCAATGACAATGAAGGAAGTCCTCATAGGTGGAGTGAAAGCAGCTCCTACGATCGGAACAATCGTCGGCACGCAAATGATCGTTCAGGCATTTGTGGAAAAAGCATTAGTAAAAGCTCGAAAAAATGAAGAGGGCCAGCCCTCAAGCTTTTGGACAATGTTGGGAAGCTCCGCATTTGTCGGAGGCGTATCGGCTCCATTATTGGCGATCTTTAATGGACAGACGATGGGCCTCTCTCCGATGCAGTCCCTCTCTGCGTTGTCAGCTAAACAAGCAGCAGCAATCGTCACCAGAGAGACCAGCTTCCTTTTTTCATTGCGGGTCAGCGAGCCGATCAGCGAGGAATTGAAACAAGTCGCAGGCGATACTAAAGCGGTCGAATATGTTTCGGCAGCGTTAAGCGGCGCGATCGGCAGCGTGGTCGGTCATCCGGCAGATACAGCTTTAACACTTTGGCAAAAAGGAATTAAAGTGGTTTCCTTGCCGCAATTGATGCGGGGCGCTGTCCCTAAAAGCGGCGCTGTCGCCGCTTTTTCGCTCGGTTATAAAACGCTTAGCGATGTCTTAGCTGCTGCGCAACAAAGAGTCCAAGAATAGGAGGACATATGGCAACCCCATTTACGAACAAACTGGTCGCTGTCATGAATGAAAAGATCGAACCCGGCGTGATCATGAACGCCTTGGCGCATATGTGCATCGGCTTCGGTTCAACAATTGGCATTGAGCTCTTGAGGCTGACCAACTATATGGATGCGGATGGCGGAAGCCATCCCTGCATTTCTGAGATGCCGTTCATGATCTTGAAGGCCAATTCGAACAAGATTCGGGCCTTGCGCAAAGCTTGTCTGGAACAGGAAATCCGATTTGCCGACTTCACACAGTCGATGACAATCGGCTCCTACCTCGAACAGATCGAGCGGACAAAGCAAATAAAAGAAGAAGATCTGATCTACTACGGGATCGTTCTGTTCGGCGACTGGGACAAAGTCTCTGAGCTGACCCGGAAGTTCTCGCTGTGGAAGTAAACCAAGATGCCGCCTTTCAAGAGGCGGCATTT
>JAFEGF010000174.1 GCA_018240225.1 Verrucomicrobiota bacterium | reverse complement strand
CGATCATCGACCTGCATTGCGATCTTCTTACCTATCTCAGCATGGGCAAGGAAAGAACTGCGAACGATCCGATCAGCCGCAGTTCGATTCCTCAGCTTAAAAAAGGACGCGTCAAGCTCCAAACCCTTGCAATCTATGCCCTAACTCAAAAAGGAAGCACCTGGATAGGGCAAGAACAGCTCAAACTGCTTAAAAAACTCACTGAGCGCTACATCCAAGACTGTGCTCTTTACACCCCCGAAACATTTGCCAGTTCCTTAGCTCCCGTGCAGTTCATTCCCGCTTTCGAAAATGCCTCCGGCTTTTCCGAGGAATCTGAGTCCCTGGCGCAATCTTTGGAGCGCCTCGAACAGATCCATAAGGAGTTTAAGCACATCCTATACATCGGGATGACGTGGAATGGAGAGAACCGGTTCGGAGGCGGCGTTGGATCGCAAAAAGGATTAAAAGACGATGGGAAGCGGCTTCTTGAGTGGATGGTTGCTAAGCAGATCGCCATCGACTTCAGCCACACCTCCGATCCCCTAGCGGAAGGGATCCTTAACCATCTCGATCAAGAAAACTTGAAAATTCCTGTATTGGCCAGCCATTCCAACTACAGGGCCATCACTGACGAACCGCGCAATATGCCCGATTGGCTTGTCCAAGAACTGGTCCGCCGAAAAGGTCTAATGGGCATTAACCTACTTGCCGCCTTTATCCATAAAAGCGACCCGTCCGCACTCGTCCGCCATGTTGAATATGCGCTATCGCTTGGAGCGCATGATTCCCTGGCATTCGGCGCCGATTTCTTCTGCGATGCCGACTTCCCCGACCATTTGAGCAAATATCAGACAAAAGATGCATTCTTCAAAGAATACGCGAATTCAGAGTGCTACCCATCAATCCTTGACCTTTTGGCTACAAAGCTTTCTCTAAAAGAGGATCAACTTCAAAAAATCGCCCATGGCAATGCCGAGCGATTCTTGAGTAGATTATTTACATCTTGATAATGCGTTGAAACTTTTGAGCAATTCTTCCAAAGACGATTGTCATCGGATTTCTTCCTAAGCGAAACTCTTTTAAATTGTCCAAATCCGCCAAGCTTTGGTGCACCGTTTTGATCTGATTGCGCTCCGCATTTAAAACCTCGAGAGCTTGCAAATTTTTCAAAAACCCTGGAAGAGTACTGAGCATATTCCGGCTGATGTTTAGCTGCTTAAGCTGGGTAAGTTCGCCGATCTCCGCGGGCAGTTCCACCAGTGAATTCCCTTCAAGGTTTAAAAACTCAAGCCCTGTGAACAACCCGATTTCTTGCGGCAGAAACCTTATCCCAATATTGGAAAGATCAAGCTCTACAACTTCTGCAAGGCGCGCTCGGACTCCTTCATTTGCCAGATACTCCCTGATCGCGACCGACCCTCGAGGCATCGCATCCAATTCAAGTTTTTCCCCTACTGTCCTGAACATCCTGTTAATGCTCATGACCTCTACCAAAGCATGGGGAACAGACATAGGCATATCCCAAAAACTCATTGGAATAAACGGCTTCAGATAAAGCGTCTCCAATCCCGTTAAATGCGACAGACACTCAGGAATCACTTCAATGTCCAAATCGGTCAAGTTCAGTTCTCGAATGATGCGCAAAACAGGCTCATTTTGCGGATCGCTCAGGTAAGCCTTGATCTCATCCGCATTGTGAAGGGCAACTTCAACACCTAATTGTTCGGCAATTTTGGGCCAGATCCAGTTCAATGCGATGGTCTCCTTCACCACAGGTGGAATAACCGTCATCATAACAACGCTGTTATTGACAATTCTTCCAACAGGAAGATTTCCGTCTAAGCTCAGGTATTTTAATGCTTTTAACTGCGTGAGGACAGGCGGAAACAAGTCAAAATGATTAATGCTTAGGATGAGTTTTTCCAACTTCGTAAGCAATCCCAACTCCTCCGGCAGCTCTTTTAAGTCATTCCAGTCCAAGTTCAATTCGACCAGTCCCTTTAATCTCCCAATCTCAGGAGGAAGAATTTTAAGATTGAGGCCATTGAGGTCTAATACTTTGACCTGTTCAAGCTTGGATGCATTCTCAGGATCATTGAAAAAAGCCCTGACCCCGTGCGCATCCAGTTCAGGATCGGCACCCTCTATCTGGCTATGCAAGCGGGACCAAATCAGGTTAAGCGCAACGTTTTCATATAATCCCGGCGGCGAAGTAAAGACCATGTTGACGCCAAGATGCAACGTCGTCAATCGGGTCATCTCCAGAAGAGCATCAGGAAGAATCGTTATCCGATTGTAACTTAAACTTAAATGCATTAAGCCCATTAGATTGCCGATTTCGGAAGGCAACCGGTCCAATTGATTATTGCACAAGTCCAGTTCGGCAAGCCCGGTCAGTAATCCAATTTCTCTTGGAACGACCCATAACTCTCTCGACGAAAGATCGAGCCTTTTTATGCTCGATAAAAGGGGCTTTGAATTTGGATCGGCTAAAAACGCCTTGATCTCATCCAAACTCTTAACTTGGCTAAGGTCCTGATCAGGGAGGCTTTTGACAATTTCCGGCCATAATTTGAGCTTCAAGACTGTATGATTGATGATCTGAGTCCGATCAGCAAATAGATCTGGATCGGAGATATACAATTCCCATAGCTTGCCAAATATTCTTTGGAAGTCGGCATCGCTGCGATCGCCTAAGGCGCTTAACATGTCATCGACCTCTTCTCGGGTAAATAGTGGGCGTCCTTGCGATTCAGCCAATTCGTTGAATGTCATATAAATCTGATCAGACCAATGCCCCTGATGCTCGGACAACGTCGCAGCCTCATCAACCGGCGACGGCATCCTTCTTCCCTGCATGACCGCATGAGCTTGATCTCTTGCGGCAGCTTGAGCTGCACTTTCGGCTACCCTTTGTGAAATCGCGCTTGGATCAATAGAGCCAAACTCATCGATCTTTCCACGTATCCGATCCAAGATGGTGTTCTGAAACTGCAAAAAATCATCTGGAAGTTGAACATACATCTCAGGCTCAGCTAACAGTTCCTGGATCGATTCGATCCTCTTCTTAAGAGACTCTGATAATTCTTCCGGCAATGAAGTTTGGACATGGGCTAAAACTTTCTGAGCTGCACCTGCAACGCGAAGATCGGAGTGGCCATGTAAAAATTCGCTCCATAGTCCTACCAGAGAACTCAAAGCAGCAGAAACTGCTTTCGCCTCTCCCAGATTATGGACAGACAACTTATCAAGCTGTTCGTTAATTAACTCAACCCAATCAGCTTTGATTTTAGAACTAACTTCAGATGATGCAGACATAAATATACCAAATTAATATTAAGCATATTTATAATAACATATTTAAAAATTTAAATAAATGCATTTAAATGTTTTTAAACTTAAAATTAGCATAAAATTAGACTTATCATATTGAAATACAACAACTTACATAATCAACATAAAGAATTTGAATGATACAGATAATTCAGTTTTTCCACTTCGAATGAATTAATATCGAAAAACAAATACAAATATGAATTTTTTAAAATTATTATTTTTCAAAAAATACACCAAAAAAAGGAAATAAAAAAAATAATTTTATTATTTTTATATTTAAACTAATAAGATTTTATGATATGATGTGTTCAACTTATTTTTAATTTATAAAATTAAAACTTCACACACAAATTAATTATTTTAAAATGAGATTAACATGCCCGATTTAGCATTGAATGCTTCACCCTTTTCCTCTCAAGCTTTTGCTAATATTACCTTATTCGATTCACTGCTTCAATCCGATTTAGAGGATCCGCAACTAAGAATGTGCGGATGGGAAATGCTTAAAGAAAAGGCAGTTATTGGACCTCTCAACATCCCCATGATGATGAGACAAGTTGAACAAATGGTGCTCAATACTGGAAGGCGTCCTTGCAATAACGTTAACGAACTGTTTGAGCGTTTCGCAGCAAGGCTCGCTCCCGAGTTCGAAGTTGCTCAAGTTCCTGAAGTTGCTCGGCAAGTCACTGAACTGCAGCTGAACTCTTTACAAGAACGGCTTCGAGAACATTACGAAAATGCTGCTCTTGAAACAATTTGGAATGCTTGCTTGCATAGACAGTTTCATGATCAGGGAGCCTTTGCACAAGAACCTCCGCCCAGCGGCCATCAAGCTATCCGCGAATGGCTAAATAATCCGATCAATCAGCCAAGAATCCAACAAATTACACAATTTGAACCAGCAGGGTTAGGTCTAATCAACCTTGGGCTAAGAGCCCTTCCGCCTGAAATTGGTCTGTTTACGGGCCTGACATCTCTTAATTTTTCCGAGAATCAATTAAGCTTCCTCCCCGATTCTTTTGGCAGCCTTCAGGCTCTAAAATGGCTTAACCTTTCCCAGAACCAGTTAAGCTTCCTTCCTGATTCTTTTGGCAGCCTTCAGGCTCTAAAATATCTTGATCTTTCCGACAACCAGTTAAACTTCCTTCCTGATTCTTTTGTATCCTTAAAGACCTTGAACGAACTTTATCTTAATCAGAACCGGTTAAGCTTCCTTCCTGATTCTTTTGGCAGTCTTCAAGCTCTTAACCATCTTTTCCTTGAAAACAACCAATTACGCAACCTACCAGATTCTTTTGGAAGACTTCCTCTATACTATCTTTATCTTTCCAACAATCAATTAAGCTCCCTTCCAGATTCATTTAGCAACCTTCAGACGTTAAACCACCTTTTTCTTAATAACAATCAATTATGCCTCCTCCCCAAGTCTTTTGGTAAAATGAAGGATTCCTGTTGGATTGTACTTGATGGCAACTCACTGATGTTAACTTTAGATCCAGCTTGGGGAAAACCATTTATCACCGGTTCAAAATTGAAGTCTTATCTTGCACAGGTAAGAAAGTATGTTCCTCAGTCTCCCCTAGCCGCAATCTTCAAAGCCATTATCTTCCAGCAGCCTGTTGAAATGATCCAAGAAGCATATGCACAGCTTTCACCGAATATGCAGCTGCGGATTGCCAATCTCGCAACTCATAATTCACCACTTTCTTCTATTCCTGGGCCTATGCCTGCAAGCTCATCTTCCGATCTTGGCCCAATCCCCAAAAGCTTGTTTACCGATATGGGACTCTTTGCACGTTCTGTCCGCAAGGCTGCCTATGAGCTCTATGACTCATTAGAGCCAGAGCACAAAA
>JAFEGF010000173.1 GCA_018240225.1 Verrucomicrobiota bacterium | reverse complement strand
CGGATGCTCGTCAATCCGACGCAAGGCCAGCATGAAATTAACGTGCGGCAGCCTGCGTTCTGACTTCTTTGTAATGATAACATGCGCGATCGAGCGCTGCAGCGCTCGATCGCAAGGAAAAACAGGTCAAGGAGGAAAGCGCTTATGTCAAAACCTCTTACATCGATAAGTTCCAAAGAATCTTCCCAACACCATTTCTACCAGATCCACGAACCAGATCCTTCGCCTCCAACAGAGCATTTCTTTTCAAGTTCCCCCTCTGAAGATGGCTACCTGTCCAGCTCGCCGCCCTCTTACTGGATGTCCAAAGCTTTTTCTCCGCACACAAATCCCGACAATCCTTTAAGCGATCCCTCCCGCGAAGTTCGCCTTGTCCAACCAATGGATGAAGGAGAAGAAGAAGGACTCTCATTTCAAGGACACAGCCAGATCCCGCCTATTCCGTTGAACTCTTCTGGAGCTCCCTCGCGCAAAATCTCCGCTCCGGAAAAAATGGTCCACCACTCACCAATCTTTTCCCGAAAGAAAAAGTCTGCCGACGACGCAGATGCTCCAACTCCGATAAAAAGCGTCCGCAAGGAGTCAAAATCCGACCTGGACCTTAAGCCGTCTCCCCGCCCCTATCAACGATCGCAATCGGAGAGACACTTTAATCTTCCAAGCAGGCACTCAGACAAAGAAAAAAAATCCTTGCCGACCGCTTCAAGCATCAGCGAGATGTACATCGCTTCCATTGCAACAAAAATCTATTTCCATGAAGAAGAAGCCGCAACGCAGCTCTTCAATTCCTATTGCCTTCATCGAGAATCCAGAGAAACGATCGTCCAAGAGCTGGCCGAACTGCGCAAAGGGCTGACCAAAGACCGGCATATCCACAGGTTTCAGACAATCCTCACCCTCATCCTAAAACACCACGGAAGCGGCCCGTTCCTCTGCAACTACCTCAGATCTTTAAGGGAACAGACCCAAGATGAGATCGCCCTATTTGCCGAGCATGCGATCAAAAGGCTTTCCAAAGAGCAGAACTCCCATACGCAGATCCAGGCGTGCATTTCACGGATCACCCGCTGCGAGCTCAAGTCCCAAACCCGCGAAACCCTCTTCCGGGAGACCAACCTCTCCTCCGCCCTTTGCCGCGAATACGGAAGCCAGCTTTGGGGCAAACATTTAAAAGACATGGCCAAAGCCATCGAGCAATCAATCCCCCACAAAGACCTCCCCGCTCTTTCTTTGAACCGCGACGCCATTATAAGCCAATTAAACCCCAATCCCAACAATCCCCTTCCCGAAGAAACCATCGAACAGGCCATTGATTCCCACGCCGAGAGGTTCATGACATTTGCCCGCAACGCCATCCCCCTGATCTTCGAATATCTTCCTCCCCATGAACTCCAAGAAACGCTCATCTCACGCCGACACCGAATTGTCCGGTTCATCCAAGAAAATCCCCTCGAAGAAAATGAAGATCCCGTCAGCCTTTCCAGGACCTATATTTCCGAAGTCCTCTACCTGCGCCTATTGCATCCCCACCTGATCTCAAGCGACCATCCACCAGCTCTTAACAACGTGCTGATCAGTCTAAGCAAAGTCCTTCAGTGCCTTGCCAAAGAGAACCCATTCGGGACAGAGAAAAGGGATCCCATCTACGAAAGGCTCAACCCCCTCTTCGAAGAGTTCGTCGAGTCCCACCACCGCTTCGTCGACGCCTGCTCGCTGCCAGTTGCGAATGCATCCGAATAAAGATTTCCTATTTCCTATAAATCAGCGATATCGATGATTCGATAAAAATAACGACTGCTTAAGAGAGCATCAGAAACAGGACCTAAATGGAAAAGAACAGGCGAAATCCCAAAACCTTTTGGAAGAGCAAGAGAAGCTATTTTGGTTTTCATTGCATCGATCACTTCAAGCCCCAATTCCCGACGGCGCATTTTGACTTCGCAGACAAAAAGGGTGTTGGAATGCATTTGAACCAGATAATCGATTTGGCATCCTTTCTTTCGCCCTGAAGGCTTTTGAAAATAGGGATTATCAATAACGACATCCTGAGCATGAATTCCCAGCGCCTGATAAAGAAGCGATCTATTTTTTAATAGAAGATTTTCAAGTTGGAAGCCAAGCATCGGTTCCCATCCCGGCAAACTAGAAAGCGGGACTTCTAAAAAAGCCCCCTGCTCAATTTTGGCAAGGTTCGGTTCGATGTAATGGATGTAAAAGCGAAGATAGTTATCGGAGAGCCGATACAGAGTCATTTTTCCCGGTTTGCCGGTTTTTAAAGACCAGTCTGGATGTTTGCTGACAAATCCACAGATCTCAAGCGCTTTAAGATGCTGGCTCAGCGTGCCGCTTGGCGAATACGCCATTGTCTTTTGTAGAGCAACACGGTCTTTCATTCCTTGGCTTAGTACCGTGATGATCTTTTTATAAATCTCCCCTCTCGAACTGAAAAGATCGTTAAAAATCCGATCAAATTCTTGGACCAAAAGGCCATTTTTTTCAAAACATAGCCGTTTAATATTCTCGTCTGCGCTCTGATGCGCCTGAACCTGTTCAAGATACCAAGGCACTCCACCCGTCACACTTAAAATCTTAAAAAAATCAAGATCCGATCCTTTAAAACCCTGCAAATTCAATAGTTCTCTGCATTGAGGAATCGATAGTTCTGTCAGCTCTAGATAGAGAGAAACCCTGCCAAAAAAAGCAGTGCTATTGATGATGTTTTTATCTATCCAAGTCGAAATAGAGCCGCATAAAATTAGAATGACTGATGGATGGTTTTGCAAAACAAGGTCCCACCAAACTTTCAACTTAGAGATAAATGTGGGATCTTTTGAACCCATCCACGAAATTTCATCAAAGAGAATAACTGTGGGTTTTGCCGTAAGATGTCTTGATAGATGCGCAAAAGCATCGCTCCAATCTGTGAAAGTAAACGGAGGAAGATGGAATAAATTCGCAAGCTCTCGGGCGAAGGCATCGCGCTGATCCTGCGCCGTAACCCCTTTAACTGGAGCCAGACCGCTGAAAGGCAAGAAAACCTTACCTTTCCCGAATTCTTCGACAAGCCGACTTTTCCCTATCCGGCGACGCCCCTTAATGACAACAAGACAGGCCCGACCCGATTTCGATAGGTCTCCCAGTCTTCGTAACTCGTTATCTCTTCCGACGAATGGTTTCATATCGGCAATATTATATGAGCATGATGTTTATGTCAATCCATCATGCTCAAAACTGACATTTGTCAATTTCGAGCATGATAGAATTTTAAACTGTTGATTATAAGCTACATATAAAGTTCAATTGTTATTATTCTCAAGCTTCAGGGCTTCTAGAGCTATTCTTGATGTAATTTTTTCTAAGGAAACTTCTCATCTGAAAAATGTAAAACCTACCGTTCGTCCAAGCAGCATTCTTCACAACCAAAATGCACCCTCTCATCAAGATAAATTATTTACCGATCAAACGGCCAACTATTCCGAATTCTTCCGCACAACAACTTTTCTTTATCCGATGCCCCCGTAAATGCTTTTTCTATCCCATTGTTCTCAGGACTTCCGAGTTCTCATTGATGCGCCAATCGCAAATGAATATCGCTTGCTTAATTGGAATTGCTTGTGCACAATCGAATGCATTTAAAAATCACCAGGAAGAAACAAGTTATTAAATATGAGTTAATTAACATCAAAACAAAGGCCATTTATGTCCTCTTCAGTTAATTCGCCAACATCATTAACGCCATCTACTTTACTTTCTACATCAACACCGCAGCAGGAACAAAAACCGGCGGGGAACCAATCATTCGAAACATCAACGATCTCATCCGCTGCGCCCACCTTATCGCCGCAAGAAAAAGAGCAGCAAGAAGTGTACAATTACAATCAAGAGTATCGATTCTTAAGACAAGTAGTCCTACAGCTCACAGGGAAAGCCGATACTTCGAATATTCGACCTGAGATGGCGCAACGGGTTGAAGTTTTCTTAAAGAGGATTGCGTCTAACGGAACGCTAGACGACAGACGAAAGGATTTTTTAATCGATTTTTTCTGCGTCATTGGCGAACCGGAGGAAGAAACCCTGATAAACAAGTGTATCAGTCAAATCAACGCAAAAACAAAGCCGCATAGTAATGAAGTGCCGAACCTTCTCCCCAAATTGATCTTAGAGCTCAAGAACGCGGGATGCCAGATGCTTTATGACAAATTAGACGAAGCTCTACAATCAAATTATCGAGGTAGCCTATCAGACTTGCTCGTTCCATTTAAGGAGATAAAAATAGGCTTGGACCTGAACGCAGGATTGGATCGTTATAACGATGACCCCTATGCAGGGCTGCAGAAGCTTTATAGCTAATTCTACATCCACTCGGGATTAGTCCATAGAAGCTCTCTCGGAAAAGAAACGAGCCCCCTATGAAAGGCTAATCCCGCATTCGAAGAATTCATCGAGACCCACCCCAGATTCATCGACGCCTGAATAGCGTTCTTCATACCTCGAATGCAAACACTCTTTAACAAAGGTAAAAATGGTTAAGATAAAAAATTATAAAGAGCATCTTCTCAAACAACTTCAAGACTCAGAAAAAGCTGCTGAATATCTTAATGCTGCTCTTCATGATGATGATCCTCATGCATTTCTACTTGCATTACGAGATATCGCTGAAGCGCAAGGCGGCATGGGATGGCTTGCAAAGCAATCCACATTAAATAGAGAAAACCTCTATCGAACCCTTTCTATAAGAGGAAATCCCAGGTTCTTTAATCTCCTTGCTGTTTTAGACGCCTTTGGCTTGGAATTATCCATCCAAGCAAGACCAAGAAAAAGACAAAAGCAGGCTCGAGTTTAATATAGTACGCTTCGTAGTTGAATCAATTTTGATTGATTAAACCGATCGTCGAAATCGTTTCTCGGTCGCTTCTCTTAATAAGAACATTTTCAGAAACTTGACCTGCTTGAATAGCAACCTCTTCCCAATCAGAAGAGAAACACTTTAAAAAGTGATATTTGAACAAAGAAAAGACATCGCGAATTCTATGGATATGGCAAAAGTCATCTAAGCTGGTGCTACTGGACGTACCAGCCCATTCCCCTAAAGGATGGATAATTGTATTGACGTGCGCACCATTTTGGCGGGGAATTTTCAGATACTCCTGACCAAAAACCTCCTCATATCGACC
>JAFEGF010000172.1 GCA_018240225.1 Verrucomicrobiota bacterium | reverse complement strand
CGGTTGCTCCGGTAAAGCCGGTTGCTCCGGTAAAGCCGGTTGCTCCGGTAAAGCCAGTTGCGCCTGTAAACCCTGTAGCGCCTGTTTCACCGGTTGCTCCAGTAAAACCAGTTGTTCCTGTTTCACCAGTTGCTCCGGTAAAACCGGTTGTTCCTGTTTCACCTGTAGATCCGGTAAATCCGGTGGAGCCTGTGAATCCTGTAGAACCTGTAAATCCGGTATTTCCGGTGAAACCGGTTGATCCCGTAAAACCTGTAGATCCTGTGAAGCCGGTGGAACCTGTAAATCCTGTAGATCCTGTCGTTCCTGTCGCTCCATGAAATCCAGTTGCACCCGGAAGCCCCTGAGGCCCTGGCTTAGAGGGCGAACCGCAACCCACTTCGATAAATTCAACAGCGCTCTCATGATTCAATAATGTATGGATCTCCGACTCCGGAATAGTGGGATGGGAATTGGATTCAGCAAATCCAGAAACAGTAAGAACAAGAACTGAAAAAAAAATACCCCATCTCTTATTGTCTTGCCAAACTAACATCCGTTTTACCTCATTGCATTCCGCTCTAATTTCTTGGTTCTGCATCTATCGGATTTGAAGAATATTGATATATGCCCCATTTCCTCCATCAGGAGGAGTCATGTTAACATTTATACCGCTATTATTAACGACTTCAACCGTATCGTTTGCAGTTAATGAGAGGAACGTTGTCAAAGAATGAAAGCCCCCGACAGGGCTGTTGCTTGAAATGCTATAATTATTTCCTACAGCGACTCCATTGACATAAAGGTCAAAATCGTAAAGGGTGATCCCATTTTGCCCAACAATTCCAAACGTAACCTGATAAATTCCCGTGTTTGGCACTGTCAAAGTTCCTGTCCCAGAATTTGCAATATTTACCGATACTTCCGTAACAAAAGGGATTGGACTTCCATTAGGAACATCGTCAGTGGGAGAAGAAACGGTAAGAAAAGTAAAATAGCCAAACGCAGCGATATCGGTTGGACCTGTAGAACCTGTCGCACCAGTTACGCTGCCTGTAGCGCCGGTAGATCCTGTAAAACCTGTCGCGCCGGTTGTACCCGTTGCTCCCGTAAAGCCCGTCGCTCCCGTGAAACCTGTTGCTCCCGTTCTCCCAGTTGCACCTGTCGCACCTGTTGCTCCCGTTCTTCCCGTTGCACCTGTAAATCCTGTTGCTCCCGTTGGTCCTGTCGCTCCTGTGAAGCCAGTAGCGCCGGTTGTGCCCATTATCCCAGTTTCTCCTGTCGCACCCGTGAAGCCAGTAGCGCCAGTTGTGCCCGTTATCCCAGTTTCTCCAGTCGCACCCGTTGTTCCAGTGGCTCCTGTTTCACCCGTTGCTCCAGTGGCTCCAGTTGTTCCTGTAAAACCTGTCACGCCAGTCTCACCGGTTACACCTATTGTTCCTGTGGCCCCTGTTTCACCTGTTGCTCCGGTTGTTCCTGTAAAACCTGTTGTCCCGGTTGCCCCTGTTTCACCTGTTACCCCAGTCGTTCCGGTGACGCCCGTTGTTCCGGTCGCCCCTGTAAAACCTGTCGCACCTGTTGTTCCTGTTGCGCCCGTTGCTCCTGTAGCCCCTGTTTCACCTGTTGCTCCGGTCGTTCCTGTAAAACCTGTCGTCCCGGTTGCCCCTGTTTCTCCTGTTGCCCCTGTCGTTCCTGTAAAACCTGTCGTTCCAGTTGCTCCTGTTTCTCCTGTTGCTCCGGTTGTGCCAGTGAAGCCAGTTGTACCGGTGGCGCCTGTTGTCCCTGTTGCGCCGGTCGTTCCTGTTGCTCCCGTCGTTCCAGTCGGACCGGTTACTCCGCGAGGGCCTTGAGGACCTTGCTTAGGAGGCTTGCCGCAGCCGACTTGCAGAAATTCGGCGATATCGCTGTATTTTCTTAAGTCTTGGAGCAATGCGTCGAATTGAGGCTCTGTCAATGCGCGGGCCGCCCCACGGTAAAGCAGCTTGCTGTTTTCCGAGTCGTCTTTAATAGCATGAATGATCCTATCATATTCGATGAACAGATCGACCAGCTCATCGAAGTTCGACCTTGGCACAGCCCCGCTTGAAATGAGATCGCGAACATAGTCTTGGATCAGCAACTGTTTTGAGCTATATTCCGTTGCTGGAGAAGTAAGAAGAGGGCTTGGTTCAGCGAAACCGGATGCAAAAGACACGAAGAGAAGAGCGGTGATCAATTCCTTGTTCACAAACCGTGAGGACATCTGGGATAACCTTGTGATTTTCATCGTGGACTGTACTCCGTCTCAACGAAAAAAATTTCATTAAAAAGCTGAAAAATAAATTTACTTTTCGATCAAATACAACGCAATGATTATCTTTCCGATTCCACGTCACATGCATGGAGGACCGTGCAACAAAAAAATCGGATTGAAGTCGGATATTTTTCCATGTATAGATTGGGTTGTGGTAGATCAGGAGATAAAAGATGGCCGCGTTTGATCTTGAAGGTGCTTTTATTACATTGGAAGAGTTGGAATCGCGCCTGGATTTTAAGTATGTGCCAGAGATCCGATTCGAAACGGAATCGGACCAAGAAGAAGTCTATGCA
The DNA here is from genome assembly GCA_018240225.1 of Verrucomicrobiota bacterium. Lineage (GTDB taxonomy): Bacteria > Chlamydiota > Chlamydiia > Chlamydiales > Rhabdochlamydiaceae > Acherontichlamydia > Acherontichlamydia pituitae. The sequence goes on along the minus strand of JAFEGF010000172.1, from coordinate 2,632 downwards.
AAAGGGATGGCAAAGCTGCAAAACCGGGAAGTGAAGCCAGAGGCCCTGGAGCTCGGCAAGCTTCACTTCAAAAAGATCCAAGAGGCGTACCTTCCTACTGTTTCAATCCGAAAAATTAATGAAAGGGTGGGCCTCGGTCTTTTTACGCAAGAACCGATTGCCAAAGGATCCTATGCAGGAGAATACACAGGGATCGTTCGAAAAAACGATCGGCGCTATACAAAACCGCTGAACGATTACTGCTTCGAGTATCCTGTTCCAGACCAAATCGGGCGCAGTTACGTCGTCGACGCAACGGATGGAAACCTGACCCGCTTCATCAACCATAGCTATCAGCCGAACTTAAAGGCCGTCCATCTTTTTTGGGAAGGGTACTACCATCTGATCTTCATCGCCCTTCAGGATATCGCCAAAGGAGAGCAGCTATGCTATGACTACGGCCATAGCTACTGGCATGTGCGCTACTCCCCTGTGGCTCTTTAGGAACGCAGGGCCTTCGCAATCGGCATCTTGGCTACTTTCAAGCCTGCAAGAAACGACGCGATGATGGCGGAGATGACGCTCATTGCCATCGTTGAGATCGCCATTGTCCATGTGAAGGAAAAGATGAGATAAAACGCGCGTGTCGATCCTGGCCCGGGGGGCATGAGGATCCCATTTTCAAAGAAGCCCTTCGAAATCACGTAAGTGAAGGCAAGTCCTAACATACTTCCCAGCGCTCCAAGAAAGGCCGCTTCGGCAAGGATCAGTTTAATAATATCAAACCGGGACTCGCCATTTGCCCTTAAGTTGCCGATCTCCTGCTTTCTCTCTAAGATCGATGCTGAGATGGTATTGAAAATCCCCAGAAGGACAATCGAAAGGATGATCGCTTGGACAACATGGAATTGGGCTTTGAGCCAATCGACCGAATTTTGATAGTAGACTTTGTCGAGCTCGTCAAACGATGTCGCTTCGAGCTGGGGAAACGCGCTTTCGATGCTCTTTGCCACTAGGTCCCAATTTTCATGGTCTCTCAATCCCAGCGACAAGGTCTCGACCGCTTTTGTAGCAAGCAGATCTTGGGCCTTTTCCAGCTGGACGCGGAATACGCGGTTGTCGAACTCCATATTCCCTGTGCTGAAAATTCCGGTGACGGTCAACTTGCTTTTTTTGATCCGCCCATTGATCGCTTTCGTATAGATAGAGACTTGATCGCCTGGATTGACATTCAACGATTTTGCCAGCCCTTTTCCGAGCATGATCCCATTTTCCTGATTGGATAGGGACACTCCATCTTCAATGCGCAGATTGTTGAAAAACTCCGCTTCCTTTTCAGCTCGGATGCCAAGTCCATGGCCTGACATCGATGTTTTGCCTTTTACCAGCATCGCATTTAAAGAGAGGCGCGGGAACACATAGTCGACCCCTTTCTGCTGCAATAAGAAGCGCTCCAGCTCTTCTCCATTGCCGACCCATTGGGTCCACGGCTCTTTATGAACCATGTCCCGATAACCTTTTGTATTGATCTGACCATTTCCATAGCGGGAGTGGATCGTCGAATCCTTATAATCGCTTAAGACGCCATGGATAAAACCTTGAAAGCAGAACAGTGCGCCTGCTCCCAGTCCTATCGTCATTAGGACTGCGATGGTACGCCTGACGTTGCGGAACAGGTTCCTAAAGGCAAGTCGAAGAAGCATCATGAGTGCCTGCTCTTGAGCAGCTGCCCATCTTGAATGTGGAAGTCAAGGTGCGAGTAAGACTTGATCATCGGATCATGCGTCGTTAAAATAATGGTGACGTTCTGTTTTTCGATCATCTCTGTGAAAATAGACATGATCTCCTTACCGGTCTGCTGGTCTAAGCTCGCTGTCGGCTCATCGCCAATGATCACTTCCGGCCGTTTAGCGATCGCCCTTGCGATGGCGACCCTCTGCTTTTGTCCTCCTGAAAGCTCCGACGGCTTTTTGTTCCGGTGCTTCCATAAGCCAACTGCTTCGAGAGAATCGCGCGTCCGTTTTTGCACTTCGTCATGAGAGAGCTTTTGCCGCTTTAGAAAATATTCGACATTTTCTTCTGCCGTAAGGACAGGCACGAGATGAAACTGCTGGAAAATGAATCCGATCTTAAACTTTCGGATCTCATTTTTCCTCTTTTTGCTCATCTCAGAAAACTTTTCGTTTTGGAATAAAATTTCTCCGTCTTGGACCGGCTCGATCAAGCCCATTAAGTTAAGCAAAGTCGATTTTCCAGATCCCGAAGGCCCTGAAAACGTGATGAGGGAATGGTTGGGAATTTCTAAGCTGAGAGACTGGAGCGCTTGGACTTTTTGCGAACCTAATTGATAAGTGAAGTTGACATTCTGAATGGAGTAAAGAGCGCTTTTTTTATTTTTCTTAGGCATAGTTTTGGTTTTCGTCTCAAATAAATTTTAAAAAATTATACCACTTAAGCCAAAATTATTCATCGAAATAACTGCTGAAACAAAATGAAATCACCCCACAAATAATTTTAATCAACCCCTTTTTCCAGGTAATAAACAATTTACAATTAATTGGAAACAAAGAATCCAATTTCTACTAATTACTTGGACTCTATACACAGAGTGATTCAAAAATTGGAATTTGGCAAAGCTGGCGGCAAGAATTTG
>JAFEGF010000171.1 GCA_018240225.1 Verrucomicrobiota bacterium | reverse complement strand
GAAAACGACTAGGGAAATTTTATCCCTTCTTAAAACAATCCACCAGAAATTGGGGATCACGATCGTCCTTATCACTCACGAAATGGATGTGATCAAATCGATTTGCAATAAGGTCGCTGTCATTGAAAAAGGGCGAATTGTGGAGAAGGGAACGGTTGCAAACCTCTTTGCCGACCCGCAGCATCCGACAACTAGGCACTTTTTACAGATCGGCGCCCATGATATCCCCGACGAATTTTTTAAAGAGGTCTCTGAACGAAGGAAGCTTTTGCGCCTGAGGTTTAAAGGCAAAGCTGCTGCCGAGCCGATCATTTCTGAACTTGTGCGCAAGTTCGACGTCGATGCTAACATTTTAATGGGATGGATCGACCGGCTGCAAACGCTGACGATTGGGACTCTCGTCATTGAATTGACAGGAAAAGCGGAAAATGTCCATAGTGCGCTCCAATATCTGACACAACAATCTGTCCACTACGAGGTGATCGAGAATGGACTCTGACAACCTGCAGCTAGCGCTGCAACTGCTTCCCCTTCAATTGTGGAACACCGTGTACATGGTCGTCGTATCGACATTTTTTGCCATACTCATCGGACTTCCTGCAGGAGTCGTTTTGACAATTACTTCCAAGGGGCATATCAAAGAACATCGCAAAATCTACACCATTTTGGAAGCGGTCGTTAACATCGGACGCTCTTTCCCATTCGCCATCCTGATGGTCGCTCTGATCCCCTTCACGCGATGGGTGGTCGGCACAAGCCTCGGTACAACAGCTGCAATCGTTCCTCTGACTTTAGCAGCGGCCCCCTTCGTCGCCAGGCTTGTCGAAACAAGCCTTAAAGAAGTGGACCGCCACATCCTAGAAGCTGTGATCGTGATGGGATCAAGCCCTTGGCAGATCATTTCGAAGGTCCTTATTCCAGAAGCTTTGCCATCGATCATTTCCGGTTTCACGCTGACAATGATCAGCTTGATCGGATACAGCGCCATGGCGGGCCTTGTCGGAGGCGGCGGACTCGGCCAAGTCGCCATTCAATATGGCTATAACCGCTTCAACACCTTTATCATGACGGTAACCGTCATCCTGCTTATCCTCCTTGTCCAAATTGTTCAATGGCTAGGAGGCTATGCCTCTCAACGGATCTTAAAAAAACGGGGGAAATTTTCTCATGATTAACAAGCTTCTGACTGCAGCGCTTGCTCTATTGTTATTGCCTTGCTGCTCTTCAACTCCAAAAAACGGACTAAAAGTTGCCGCAACTGCTGTCCCCCATGCCCAAATGCTCGATTACATTAAGCCCGATCTGAAAGCGCAGGGGATCGATCTGATCGTGATTGTGACCGATGACTACAACATGCCCAACCGCGCATTGGCCAACAAAGAGATCGACGCTAACTTTTTTCAACACCAGCCGTTTCTCGATGAGCAAATCGTCGAATTCCACTATCCGATCGAGAGCATTGCAAAAGTGGAGCTTGAACCGATGGGGATCTACTCGAAATCGATAAAATCGCTCGCCGATCTCAAAGATGGCGCTACAATCGCAATTCCCAATGACCCGACAAACGAAGGAAGAGCCCTTCTGCTGCTTCAATCTCAAGGTGTCATTCAAGTTGGCACTGGAGTCGGCCTGCAAGCTACCCCGATTAACATCGTTGAGAACCCTAAGAACATCAAGTTCATCGAAGTGGACGCTGCGATGCTCCCACGCTCCCTCCAAGATGTCGATGCAGCTGCGATCAACACCAACTATGCGCTTCAAGCCGGGCTGTCTCCCGAAACAGATGCACTAGCTCTGGAATCAAAGGACTCCCCCTATGTGAACGTGCTCGTTGTCAGAATTGGAGATGAGAGCAGGCCGGATATCGTTGCCCTCAAAACAGCTATGACATCAGAAAAAATGAAGCAGTTCATCATCAACACCTATAAAGGCGCTGTGCTTCCTGCCTTTTAAGTTAAAAGGACTGTGGGATATTTTAGAGACTGTTAACCTGAGAGGATGTTGAATATGCGCTTTTTGATTTTGATGTGCTTAATTCCATTTCAGCTCATTTCAGTCTGGGCTTTTTCCGATCCTCTGCCTAGTCCGGAATCTAAGATTATTCAGATCGAAAATTTCATTTCTCCTGAGATCTCTCGAGAATTGATACAATGTTATGATTCGCAAAAATCTGATCTGAACCAGTATTCAGATAACCAGTTGGAGTTCGGATTTTCCATAGATCCGCGCATCCGTCAGATTGTGACGGATATTGCAAGCCGAATTCTTAGCGTCATGAAAGAACGTTATGGGCTAACAAGCAAACCCTACCAAGTCGATCATTGCGCCCTTTACTGCCGCATTCCTGGAAATTCGTGCGGATATCATGCTGATAACATCCGTTTTGAATGTCCTATTCACGGGAGTGATCAAAACTTTCTTCGAAAGGCTTGTAAAGGAAACTGCTCAGGATCTCGGTTTGTTCCCAACCATACCGGATGGAGAGAATACACTGCCCTGCTTTATTTAAATGAGGATTTTCAAGGCGGAGAGATCCTATTTGAAGACGGCCCGTTTAATAAGCTCTATAGAAAAGTCATTCCCATTAAAAGGAACCTGCTTGTCATTACACCTAATGGCCCTGACTTTTATCATGAAGTTTTCACAATCCGAAGCGGCAAGAGATATTCGATGCATTTTTGGTTCACAAGCGATCTTTGGCATTTCAGCAGATATATTCAAGCTGCCCAATAAACAGTTTCAGTCCATACGAAAAGGGAAGAGATTTCTCTCTTCCTCCCTATTTAGTTTCTATCAATTTTTTGGACTTTTTCAGAAAATTCTCAAAAAAGCGACAAAACCAAAATCCCTTAACAGTCTCTCAATACCTTTAGCTGAATAATTGATTAATCGGCGTTATTCACAAAATAATGGAGAACGTTCAGCTTATCTTGCGTTGAACAGCGATGCGATTCCTCAAGAACTCCGCGGGCTAAAAGTGAAACAAGGCCAAAATCATCATGGATTCCCAACGGACAACCTTTGAGCTCCCATGTAATGGCACATAGTTTTTGACGGTCCGCCGCTTTCAAAGACTCAATGAGACTTTCAAATAAAGCCTCATCTTCCACAGCTTCGATCAAAGGTTGCGCCACTTCCCTTTTGCGCAAGTATTCTGCAGAAGGGATAGGAAGATCATGCGGCGTTGCGAACAAGGCAAGGTGTCCATTGATGATCTGATCAAAGGCTGCAATCTGCTTCGCACCCAGTTCGCGTAAAGCTTGCGCTTTTTTATCAACTGTTGCGTGGAAATATGCAGGCAATTCTGCTGCGCCTTCAAAAGAAACTCTTCCAAAATCACCGTGCACGCCGACCGGTTCGCCCATCAACTGCCAGATCCTGAAATGGATCCATTTCTTTTCGCCTTCACTAAGAGCATTAAAATGGAGCAATGCATCGTTTAGCCGTCCACCTTCAAAAGCTTTTGCAATCCTATCGAAACGATCTAAAGTGGAATCAATGGCATCATTTCTTCCTGTCTTGAGAACGTCTAAATGCTTTTGGATTGTTTGTAAATCTTCATATGCTAAGACTGAAGAAACCAGATGGCTCATCGGATGCCCTTCAATATTGTTGATTAATTGACGAACCATGATCGTTCTTTCATCTTTTAACATCACGTGCCAAAAAGAAGAGATCGGCATTTCAGGATTGATTCTGAAATGGGCATTGTTTGGGGAAATCGCAGTACTGCCATTTACAGGATGGACATACACTTCTAACGGCTTCAATGTATTGAAAGGTATTCCATCTCTCGACTGAACTTCGCTTAGGCCTACCGGCTCATAAATTCCCATCTCAAGAAATCGGTTTAGGTCTTGTCCTATTTGAGCTTGAGGGAACACCCAAGGATGGGCAACCCAATTATAGCGTAGTTCATTGGCATTGCTCATCGCATGATCTGCTAGGTATCCGTGTCCAATTGTAAAACTCGAAATGAGGTCAAGTTTTTCGAGATTGCGGTCTGCAAGCAGAGTCTGTAGGCTTTCAGGAAGATTTTGCACTTGAACTGGATGCAGCCGTATGAAACTAATATCGAAAGGAAATCTGTAGTATTGCCCGTAGAAACCTATCCGCGGCAGCCTTTCCATATGTTCGAAGGGAGCAAACGGAAAGGCAATTATACCGTCATGAGCAAGATTAGCTGTTCCATATTCCATGGTCCGACTTAATAAGCTTTTCATGAACTCGTCCGGACCTGATCTCTTAACAATCTCTTTGAGCAAAAGGGCAGTCTTTTCTAGTTCACCCTGAATTTGATTCCGTTCCATGGGGTTCGAGGTCAGGTTCTTGAGTTCTTCCCGAACAAACGTGTCGATCTTTTGAAGTATGCCTTGAGCTTTTGAAATCATTTCGAACCGAGAATTTGTGGAAGAGTCCGCTTTCATAGCTGCACAAATGTGCATTGCTTCAAAGACCAGTAGTTGACTTCTTTCTTGAACAGTTTGAGCAGCCATAATATTCCTTAATTAAAATTAACTATACGAAAATTAATTATATCACAAATTCTAAATAAAACGAATGTTTAAAATATTAAATATATATATATTTTTAATTTTAATTTTATGAAAAAACAAGGCGAGCGCTTGCATAAATTGTCGATTTATTAAAATATTTTCTACCTATTAAACTGGAATACGGCCCACAAAACTTCGGGTATACATTATCGTTTGTTCGATGAACTCAGTCGTTGAATGGACGCAAAAGGATGAATTGCAGAAACAGGAAACTTATGGCCCAGCCGCAAAGGACTGGGCATTGCAAGGCAGCCGAAAGGCACCTTAGGACTCTTAACCTTCGAAGAGAACCTAGAACTCAGGTCTCTAATCAAATTAACGATTAATCAGCGTTGTTCACAAAATAGTGGAGGACGTTCAACCGATCCTCTTTCCCACAACGGTCCCAACGCTCAAGAACTGGATCGGCCAACAGTGAAACGCGGCCAAAATCGGGATGGATATCCAAAGGACAGCCTTTAAGCTCCCATGCAATGGCAAACAGTTTTTGACGGTCTGCTTCTTGCAAAGAAGTGATAAGGGCTATAAATAAATCTTCCTCTTTAGCCTTTACAGCTTCGATCAATGGTTGCGCAATTTCTTTTTTGCGCAAGTATTCAGCAGAAGGGATAGGAAGATCGTGCGGCGTTTCGAACAAGGTAAAGTGG
>JAFEGF010000170.1 GCA_018240225.1 Verrucomicrobiota bacterium | reverse complement strand
ACCCCGATCTTTTCATCCCCTTCCAATTGGAGCTTATCAAGGGCTTTTACAGCGCGGAGCAGAGCTACGCCGCCGCCAGGGACGATCCCTTCAGCAACAGCTGCTCGAGTTGCGTGCAGCGCATCTTCAACGCGGGCTTTTTTCTCTTTCATTTCCGCTTCCGTCGCTGCGCCGACGTTGATGACTGCAACACCGCCGACAAGCTTTGCAAGGCGCTCTTCGAGCTTTTCTTTATCATAGTCTGACGTGCAATTGGCGATTTCCCCTTTGATCTGCGCAATCCGCTTTTCAATCTCTTTCGGGTTGCCTGCGCCATCGACGATGGTGGTCTCGTCTTTGCCGACTTTGATCTTCTTTGCCCTTCCGAGGACTTCTAGGCCCACATCTTCAAGCATCAGGCCGACTTCTTCGGTAACGAATGCTCCGCCTGTCAAGATAGCGATATCTTGGAGCATCGCTTTGCGGCGGTCGCCAAATGCTGGAGCTTTTACTGCACAGACAGGAAGGCCTGCTTTGAGCTTGTTGACAACAAGCGTTGCCAATGCCTCACCATCGACATCATCAGCGATGATGAGCATGGGGCGCTGTCCTTTTTCCATCACTTTTTCAAGGATAGGAACTAGGTCGCGGGCATTGGAAAGCTTCTTATCGGTAACAAGGATAAGCGCGTTGTCGAGTTCAACCGTCATCTTCTCCGCATTGGTGATGAAATAAGGAGAGAGGTAGCCTTTGTCGAACTGCATCCCTTCGACGACGTCGAGGGTCGTGTCGATCCCTTTTGCTTCTGCGATCGTCACGCTGCCATCTTTGCCGACTTTTTCCATCGCTTCCGCAATGATAGCGCCGACTTCAGGATCGTTATTGGCAGAGATAGTCGCGATCTGCTTCACTTCTTCCGGCTTGGAGATCTTTGTCGCCAACTTGTCTAAAGCTTCGTTCATCTTTTCGACAGCTTTTTCGATGCCCCGCTTGACACCCATTGGGTTTGCGCCGGCGATCACGTTTTTGACGCCTAAGCTAAAGATCGCATCGGCAAGAACGATCGCGGTCGTTGTACCGTCGCCTGCGACATCCGATGTTTTGGAAGAGGACTCTTTTACGAGTTGAGCTCCCATATTTTCAAACTTGTCTTTCAAGGCAATTTCTTTAGCGACTGTCACACCGTCTTTTGTAGAAAGCGGAGCGCCGAAGCCTTTGTTGATTACGACATTGCGCCCTTTAGGCCCTAATGTGACAATGACAGCCTTAGAAAGCGTTTTGACACCTTTGAGGATCGATTTGAGCGCCTCTTCATTGAACTGCAGCATTTTTGCCATATGAATTTCTCCCAAGTAATTGTTATACTAAAACGCCCAAAATATCATCTTCAGACATGATCAGGTATTCCGCTTGATCATCGCTTGTCTTCACTTCAGAACCTGCATAGGAGCTGAACATGACGCTGTCGCCGACGCGAACGTTAAGAGGCTTGAGCTTGCCGGAATCATCAAGGGCGCCAGGGCCTACAGCGACAACTTCTCCCTGCTTAGGTTTTTCTTGCGCAGTTTCAGGCAGCAGGATTCCGCCTTTGCTCGTATTGCTTTTTGAACGCTTGATCAGAACGCGGTTGCCCAGGGGCTTGATATGGGAAGCTGACATAATCGATTCTCCTTAAACTTAAGGTTAACTTAATTTTAAGCAGAAATGTAGGCGTTAGGGTGTTTTTTGTCAAGGGGATCTCGCCGGGAATTAGCAAACAGAGAAGTTGAGTGCTAAAACCTATTGATATAAGAGATACTTTTTCCGTTCTTTGCGGAACATCTCCCTTTCTTCCTTTTGATAGAGGATCAGCTTCCAGGCGACATACTTCTCCTTATTTAATATGGAGAGCATCTCTTCATTGCCGTTCGCTTTGCAAAACAAATTTTTCTTTGATGCTTCTAAAGCAGAGAGCTTAGCGCTGATCTCTTTCGGGTAGAGGTTTTTCAGGAGACCTAGGATCATGTATTGGACCACGACCGGACGGTAAGCCTGATCATTGGTGACCATGATCATCACCCCTTCGCAGTCCTTCCCTTTATAAGCGCCATAGAAAGGACGGTAGTGGAACGGGAAGAAAAAAACGCCGGGCAGCTGCTGGGCATTGAGCCTTTCTGCCAGGTCTTGTCCTTTGATCCAAGGTGCGCCGATCACTTTGAAAGGAAGTGTATAGCCTATCCCGATGTTGACCAGGCTAAGCTCCCCCAGTATCCCTGTTGTAGCATAGAAAAGAGGGGAATCGGCTTCCGGAATGTGGGGGCTGGTCGGCACCCAATGAAGCCCTGTGTCCTTATAGCTCATCGTGCGTTTCCACCCCTTCATCAGCACAACCTTCAGCTTGCACCCGATCTTGTACTGTTCGTTAAAGAACCGGGCAAGCTCTCCGACAGTCATCCCGTGGCAATAGGGGACGTTGACATATCCGATGAAAGAACGCCACTTCTCTTCGAGCATGGGACCGTCGATGATGACGCCGTTGATCGGATTGGGGCGGTCAAGGACAACAACGGGGATCCGTTTTTTGGCGGCCTCTTCCATGACGTAGAACAGGGTCGTCGTATAAGTATAGGACCTGCAGCCGATATCTTGAATGTCATAGACGAGGACATCGATCCCTTCCAGCATCTTGGCTGTCGGCCTGCGGGTCGAACCGTGCAAACTATAGATGGGGATCCCAGGGACGCTTTTCTTATCTTCGACATGCTCCCACGCGTAAGCTTGGCCGTTGATCCCATGCTCCGGCGCAAATAGGGCGACGAGCTTGATGTCGCCGGCATAATCAAGAAAGAGATCAATGGTCGAGCGCAGTTGGCTGTCGACTCCCGTTTGGTTCGTCACAAGGCCGACCCGCTTCCCCTTGAGTTCCTTTACAACCCCCTCTTTAAAAAAGACATCGACGCCCAGTTCGATTTTCGGCGATTGGGCATATGCAGGAGAAAAGGCCGTAAATAAACAGAAAAAAACAAATAGGATGGCAGGATGGACAGGATAAAACACACAATGCAATCTTTTCATCCTGACCATCCTGCCATCCCGCTTAATAAATTTACTCTTGCAACTTCTAATTACACAATATGACTTCTCCATAAAAAAATAAAATTAAAGAAAAAATTTGTCTAATCATTCCTATTATGATATGGAGGGGGTTTGAACTCGTATCTTCCAGGAGCATCTATTTATGACTCAACGGGAATTTGAATCGCCTGCCATGCAGAGCGCTCGCGCACAGTTAGAGAGCGTTAAGGGCAAGACGTTGACATTGGACCAGCGGGAGGCTGCTGCAGTCGAGATGGCTGCGAACATGCTGCGCGAAGCAAACCGGACAATGACTTTTGAAGAAAAGCGGACCCAAGCTGAACTGGCAAGGATGATGCGCGATCCAAAAGGCAAAGCGTTCACCACAAGCATGACCGACCAGTGTTTTCGAAGCTTTCGCCCCGCTCGTGTGGCCAACCAGTTGGTCTATCTGCTGAACCAGTTCGGCGTTCCGAGCTATTTAAGTTTCATGAAGCGCCTGCAGCTAGGCATTTTTCAGATGTTCGGACGTCCGCTGTCGTTCTTTTTTGTCCCTGCGGCAACTTTTATGCTCCGTAGAGCGACGGCCAAGGTGATCTTGCCAGGAGAACCGCATGCGCTGTCGAAACACATGCACTTGCGGCGCGAGCAAGGGGTCCGCTTGAACATCAACCATTTGGGTGAAGCTATCCTTGGAGAAGAGGAGGCTAAGCGGCGCCTGAACGTCTACCTTAAAGATTTGGAAAAGGACGACTTTGAGTACATTTCGGTCAAAATCTCAACAATCTACAGCCAGATCCACCTCTTAGGCTGGGAAAAAACACTCGATACCTTGTCCGACCGCTTGCGCCAGCTCTACCGTGTCGCGATGAACCATCAGTTCAAGCGCGCCGATGGATCGACAACTCCCAAATTCGTAAATTTGGACATGGAAGAATACCGGGACCTCGTTCTTACCAAAGACCTCTTTAAGAAAGTCTTGAGCGAACCAGAGTTCCACCAATTTTCTGCAGGGATCGTCCTGCAGGCCTATCTCCCCGATGCGCACGAGATCCAAAAGGAGCTCACCGAATGGGCTATGGAGCGGATTAAGAAAGGCGGCGCGCCGATCAAGATCCGTATCGTCAAAGGGGCGAACTTGGCCATGGAGCAGTTCGAAGCAAGCGTACGCGACTGGAGCCAAACGCCGTACACAAAGAAATCGGACGTCGATGCTAACTACAAGCGGATGGTGACCTACGGATGCCTTCCGCCTCACGCAAAAGCTGTCCACTTAGGAATTGCCAGCCACAACCTGTTCGACATCGCTTATGCGATGCTTCTGCGCTCGGAAAACCTCGTCGACGAAGAAATCTCCTTTGAAATGCTCGAAGGGATGGCAGACCATATCCGCAGGGTCGTGCAAAAACTGACAAAAGATATCCTCCTCTATTGCCCTGTTGCAACAAAGGAAGACTTCCAAAGTGCGATCGCCTATCTGATCCGCCGTCTTGATGAGAACACAGGGCCTGACAACTTTTTGCGCCACACCTTCGGGCTGACGCCGGGATCTGCTGAATGGGAAGAGCAGGTGCTGCTTTTTTCAAAAGCCTGCCGCGAAATGAACACAGTCTACATGACGCCAAGAAGGACGCAGAACCGTTTGGAGAAACCGCACCAGCTTAAAGCTTCCGCTCCGTTTGAAAATGAGGCGGACACCGACTTTGCCTTGAGCGACAACCGGACTTGGGCCAATGCGCTTGCCGACAAATGGAAAAAGATCCGTCTGCAGCCGATCCCATTGATGATCGGAGGAAAAGAGATCCATCAGAAAGATCCTGAAGGATCAGGCTGCGACCCAGCCCATCCGCACCAATGCCTCTACCGTTATTCGATGGCCGATTGGAAGCAGGTCGATGAAGCGGTCCAATGCGCCAAGTCCCATGAATCGATGTGGAGCATGAAAAGCGTCGAAGAAAGATGCCAGCTCCTCTCTCGGATTGCTCACCATATGCGTGAAAAACGGGACGATTTGATCGGCGTCATGATGGCGGATGGCGGCAAGACGATCCTCGAAGGAGACCCTGAAGTCTCCGAGGCGATCGACTTTGCCGAATACTACTTGCGCAGCATGAAAAAAATGGACTCGTGCAAAGACATCCACTGGAAGCCGAAAGGAACAGTCCTCGTCACGCCGCCATGGAACTTCCC
>JAFEGF010000169.1 GCA_018240225.1 Verrucomicrobiota bacterium | reverse complement strand
GCATCACGTTGCCAACGTGAGGGTCGTGAGTTCGAACCTCATCACCCGCTATAATTATAGACAGAAGGGGCTGGCAGCCGGAAAAACCATTTCTTTGGCTCGCCATGCAAAAATATTTTGATTTAGCCTTCAACGAAGATCTGCGGGTGTAGCTCAGCGGTAGAGCATCACGTTGCCAACGTGAGGGTCGTGAGTTCGAACCTCATCACCCGCTATATATTCACAAGTTTCAAGGAGAATGAACCATGGAGCAGACGGCCGTAGAACCGCAAATCCTATCCGATGACGATGTCCGAGTTTCCATCCACCGGAAGCCTGCGTGCATTGTCGAATTCGATGTCGAGGCCTCCAAAAAACTCGTCAGCGAAGCCCATAAGGTAGCGGTCAAACGGATTGCAAAAGAAGTCACCCTCCCTGGCTTCCGCAAAGGGAAAGCCCCAGATGAGCTCGTCCTTAAAAATTACGCTCCCCAGATCGACAAAGAATGGCAGCAAGCAATCGCCGACATGGGATTCCGCGCTTGCGAAAAACTTGCCAAAATCCCCCTTTTGCACCGGGACGCTAAAGTCACCTATAAGATGAAGAGCCACTCGGCAGACGGCGCACTTTTCAGCCTCAGCTTTGAGACGGAGCCAACCATTCCAAGCGTTGATCCGAAGCAAATGCAGTTAAAATCCATCAAGCGTCCTGAAGTCAATGACGAAAAAGTCTCTGAGACGATCCGTCAAGTCCAACTCTTTTTTGCTGAGTGGAAGGTCGTCACCGGGCGAGGCGCTCAAGATGGAGACTATGTCCTCCTCGATGTCGATGTGATCGAAGAAATGCCGCCGACTCCCCTTTTCAACCACACCCGCTTCGAAGTCAAAGAAAAATCGATGTCGAAATGGATGTACGATCTCGTATTAGGTAAAAATGTTGGCGACTCTGTTGAAGGGGTCAGCGTTCCTGACGAAGACGCTTCCAAGGAAGACAAAGAAGAGTTAAAACCGAAGAAAGTCCGCATCACCATCAAAGCGATCGACACGGCAACGCTGCCAGTCCTTGATGATGCCTTTGCGCAAAAGATCGGCGCCAAAACAGTGGATGAGCTCCGCACAAATGTGCATAACCTGCTCGAAAAACAAGCAAACGACCATGTTCAGGAAGCTCTCCGCGAACAGGCCAGCGAATTTTTACTGACGCAATATCCTTTCGACCTCCCCTCTACTCTCATTGAGAAAGAGACCCATTTCCGCCTCAAGCAGCTCATGAACGATAAAGACTTTGTCAAGTATTGGGAGTCCTTAAAAACGGAAGACCGGAGAAAGACCCTGACCACCATCCACCAACAGTCGGAAAAAGCAGTCAGGATGTTCTATCTTTGCCGCAAAGTGATCGCCGATGCAAACATCCGCATCTCTGCTCAAGACATCCCTGCTCCAGCTACAACGCCGCTTGAGTTCCTGCTCAATCCGCAAAAGATGTTCCACCATCAGCGCAATGCTGAAATCGAACATGCGGAAGCCTTTTCAAGACTCGTGCTTGAAAAAGCGGAAGACCATATCATTACAAACGCAACACCTGCTGCTTAAATTTTCTGTTGCGCAGACCAATTAGAGCCTCTAAACTTTAGTTAGAGGCTCTTTGTTTATCCGATTCCTTTGCCCAACCCACTTGTGTTTTATCCGTTTGACGGGCAATATGAACTCAAATGAATCCAAGAGCGCGGATGGCTTTCGCGGCTCTTCCAACATCGATTGCTTATAGAGGACTGGCATGTATACGATTCCATACGTCATCGAAGATACCGGCCGCGGCGAACGCGCCATGGACATCTACTCCCGCCTATTGAAGGACCGGATTGTTTTCATCGGCACAGAGATCAACGACCAAGTGGCGAACACTGTCATAGCACAGCTCTTATTTCTACGTGCGGAAGATCCTAAGAAAGACGTCAACGTCTACATCAACTCCCCAGGCGGCTACATCACAGCAGGCCTTGCCATCTATGATACCATGCGCTTCATGGGGTATGAGATCAACACCTACTGCTTAGGGCAAGCCGCTTCGATGGGAGCGCTTCTCCTCGCAGCCGGCACTAAAGGCAAACGGTTCGCACTGCCTAACAGCCGGATCATGATCCACCAACCTTCCGGCGGCGTAGGCGGAACATCTGCCGACATTCAGCTTCAAGCGAAAGAGATCCTTCAACTGAAAAAAATGTGCGCTTCGATCCTCGCTGAAGCAACAGGCAAACCGATCCAAAAAATCCTCGAAGATTCAGAACGGGATTTCTTTATGGATGCCGAAGAAGCCAAAAATTATGGGCTGATCGACAAGATCGCAACACAGCCTCAAAAACAACCGACACCCAGTGTCTAGTTGAAAAAAGTCCTGAGCTTATTTTGCTCAGATTTTTCTGCCTGGTTTTCTGCACGGCTCCAGGGTAGACTTGAATATGTCACTCTGGAGCCGTGCAGGAAACCAGGCTGGAAAAGATGAGTAAAATAAGCCAGCAAATTTTGCAACTAGACACCAGTACAACGATAAGATCCTATGACAAAAAAAGAAAAAGAAGGCGCAACCTGCTCATTTTGCGGGAGACCAGAAGAAGCTGTTGAGAAATTGATCTCAGGACCCGACTCCTACATCTGCGACAAATGCGTCCGCCTCTGCATGGAGATCGTCGAAAAAAAACCGGTCCATCACGAATTAAAGCTGCTTAAGCCCAAAGAGATCAAGTTGGCTCTCGATGAGTATGTAATCGGCCAGGAACGCGCTAAAAAAACGATTTCAGTTGCCGTCTACAACCACTACAAGCGGATCCGCGCCCTCCATAAAGAAGGAGAGGTTGAGTACAGCAAGTCGAACGTGCTGCTGCTCGGACCGACAGGCTCTGGAAAAACATTGATCGCAAGAACGCTTGCCAACATCCTCGATGTGCCCTTTGCTATCGCCGACGCAACAACCCTGACCGAGGCCGGCTACGTCGGAGAAGATGTCGAGAACATCATCCTACGTCTTGTCCAAGCTGCCGACTACGATATCGCCCGCGCAGAACTTGGCATCATCTATGTCGACGAGATCGATAAAATCCGCAAGACCACCGGCAACGTATCGATTACCCGCGACGTCTCCGGCGAAGGGGTCCAGCAGGCCCTATTAAAAATCGTCGAAGGAACTGTCGCTAACGTCCCTCCCAAAGGAGGACGCAAGCACCCCAACCAAGAGTATATCCGGGTCAACACCCAAAATATCCTCTTCATCGTGGGCGGCGCCTTCGTCCACCTCGAAAAGCTCATCGCAAAACGGCTTGGGAAAAGCACGATCGGCTTCGATGCCGCCGATACCCGCCACTTCGATCCGACCGAGACCAACTATCTGCTTTCTAAAGTTGAACCGGAAGACCTGATCCAGTTCGGGATGATCCCCGAGTTCGTCGGTAGGTTTAACAGCATCGCCAACTGCAACGAACTGACCATCGACGACATGGTCGAGATCCTCGTCAAGCCGAAGAATGCGATCATCAAGCAGTACCAGCACCTCTTCCATGAAGAGAGCGTCGAGCTCCGCTTCACGCAAGAAGCCCTGCAAGCCATGGCTGAAAAAGCCAAAAGCACAGGGACAGGCGCACGCGCCCTGCGCATGATCGTCGAAACGCTGCTTTTGGAATTGATGTTTGACGTCCCCTCAGACCCAACGATCAAAGAGGTCGTGGTCAATAAGGACTGCATCGTCAATGGGAAACAACCGGAGATCATCCGGTCCCACAGCGCTTAAAAGGCGGTCTTTTTAGGATTAAAGGTTGGCTTGCTGTCTGTAGCTGTCTGCGCGCGCAGAGGCATCTGCTCCCGCCAATGTAAACGAAGCAGCTGCATGCACTCCATCAATAGCGGTGCAAAGTTCGTCAGCCAAACTAGCTTTAATAGTTGGATCAGAAACTCCCTCGAACAGACGTTCAAGAACTGGATTTTCAGCACTTTGTAAACTTCGCTCACGCAAGACTTCACGCACAATGGCGTCTTCGAGTCCGTCTTTTTTAGAAGGCGCACGATGAGCACGGCAGAGGTCGTTATAGCCCGCACGGCCTTCTTCAGTTTCAAGACCGGAGAACATAAGTCCAGCCGCATCGACCGCATAAGAGTCAGATTTTTCAATTTCAGGCGGCTTGCGCAAATGTTTTAAAACAGGGACCCATTCAGGGATCCATTTCCTTGCTGTTCCATCTTCAATAGCTTGTTGCCGCTCTTGTTCAAGCCTGCTCGACATTGCCTTTTGCAACAATTCAGCGTTTCGAGAAACATCGGCTAGGGTCGGATCATCTTCTCCTGGATAGAAAGCAAGCGCTGAATAGATGGCAAATGTATCGAGCTGTTCCAACCGCTGCTCTACGGCTTCCAATTCCCGAAGTTTCTTTTGGATCTCGTTTCTAGCAGCAGGATCAACAGTGGTTGAAAGCGACGCTAATAACGGCAATTTTTCAGCAGCAATCTTGTCTTTTGTTTTTTTAATGATCGTCTCAGCCTTACCCATACGATGGATCGCAAGATCTCTTTTTGTATGGTTGGTTGGATCCGCAGTGTCGGTTAGAACTGGCTGGGCTATCTCAAGCGCTTTTTTGTAGGAGTCAGCGCCTATTGACTTCGGCTGCTGGGCTAGTACAGGATTGGAACGGTAGCAAGGACTTGCGCCATCGGCAGCTCCTTTGCAATAATCTTCCATCTTACTGCAAATCTCGCCTTTGTTAATCTTTGTTTTGATAAGATCAATTGTACTTTCTACTGAAGCCTTAACATCAGGATCTGCATCCATTATATCTTTAAGGCTACGAACGCACATAGTATGGCTTGAAGGATCGAAATACCGGACTTGCATCGTCTTAAAACTAATCGTGAAGCTGGTAGCATTTTGAGGGATCACACCGTTTGCTAAGCAATGATTTTTAACTAAATGGAATGTATCTTGAAGCTGAGTATGGTGTTTTGCTTTCAAGTCGAAGTAGTGTCCTTTTTTCTCTCCATTGCTAGTATATGCATTGTAAAGGGCAACAGGAGCCTTAGGCGGGGTATCTTGTTGTAGATTTAGGACCGTACCTGGTTCTGGATCGCTAGTTAGTCGTACGAACGTATTTTCGGTGTTTTGCGCTGTAGCTGTTAAAGGGCTAGGATCGCTGCCGACAGGAACAGTTAAGCTTGCTCCATGAACTGAACCACCCCTTGGCAACGTAGTAAGAACTTCAGTTTGC
>JAFEGF010000016.1 GCA_018240225.1 Verrucomicrobiota bacterium | reverse complement strand
AGCTCAACTTGAATAAGTTGGGCGATGCAGACGGGTCTCAAAGTCATTGGCTGCCGACGCTGCTAAAAACCGATTTTTCATATTGTTTGTGTATAAGCGGTTTCAAAATGGACATTGAATTTGATGAAGATCCTATGGTATAAGCTGGTTTATAATGAACAATTACCTCTTGAGGAGAACTGATGGAAACCTTCAACCAAGAAGAACCTGCGTCTAAGAAAATAGGGCTCCATTTATTGGACGACAAGATCGATGAGGCCCTTTTAAAGTCGAGAAGGATTTTCCTGTGCGATGCTGTTGATAGCGATAGTGCAAAAGACATCATCCGCAAGCTATGGTTCCTTGAACTGACCGATCCAGGGAAGCCGATCCTGCTCGTGATCAATTCTCCCGGCGGCTCTGTGGATTCTGGATTTGCAGTCTGGGACCAAGTGAAAATGATCACTTCTCCCGTGACGACGCTGATCACCGGCCTGGCCGCATCGATGGGTTCCGTCTTAAGCCTCTGTGCAGCCCCTGGGCGCCGTTTTGCAACGCCCAATGCCCGGATCATGATCCACCAGCCGTCTGTCAACGCGATCATCCGAGGGCAAGCAACCGATCTGGAAATCCATGCCAAAGAGATCCTCAAGACGAGAAAAGCTCTGGTCGATGTCTATGTGAAGGCAACGGGTAAAGATGCCGCAGTCATTGATAAATCGATCGATCGGGACACTTGGATGAGTTCTAAAGAAGCAATGGACTTCGGTCTGTTAGATAAGATCGTCGCTTCCAATAAGGATCTTGAGCTCTAGAAAATAAGTTCCCTGGAGAGGGCATGAAAATTCCCTTTGTAAAATACCATGGAGCTGGAAACGATTTTATCTTAGTCGACGACCGTCAGCGTTGTTTTCCTGTTTTCCAAAAGGGACTCATCGCCGCTCTCTGCCGCCGTTCGCTTGGAATTGGAGCGGATGGACTGATCCTATTGCAGCCTTCGTCGCGCGCTGATTTTCAGATGCGCATTTTCAATTCTGATGGCAGCGAGCCTGCTATGTGCGGCAACGGGATCCGATGCCTAGCTGCATTCATTAAAGAGCTAGGATGGGAAAATTCGATTTGCACGATCGAAACAAAGGCAGGCTTGCTGCAATGCCGCTATGCAAACGATCGGATAGGCATTCATTTAGGTTCTCCTAAAGTCCTCTTCGCAAATCTGACCATAGCAATCGACGGCAAACCTATTAAAATCGATGTCGTCGATACGGGGGTTCCCCATGGAGTTGTTTTTGTCGAAGACCTCCATTCTCTTCCGTTTGCAGACACAGCCCGTCCCATCCGTTTCGATCCTCAATTTTCTCCGGGCGGAATCAATGTCAATTTTGCTAAACTCCTTTCAGATGGATCTGCTGCGGTAAGAACGTATGAACGAGGCGTCGAAGAAGAGACGTTGTCATGCGGGACGGGCGCTGCGGCGGTCGGTTATCTTGTGGCTCGAAAAAAATCTACAAGCGGGCCTGTTCAAATCCGGAATAAAGAGGGGACCCATATCTTGGATGTCCTATCTACAGAACCTGACGGCGTTGAACTATGGGGAGAGGCTGTTCGCGTCTTCGAAGGATCTATCCAAACAACTGGTTTTCAAATGTAAATATCAATTTTTGAGCCTTTACTGGCTTGCTTTCTTATTCCTGCATAAGGCATGCTACCCTTAAGGTATCATGTAATTCCGTTGGCTGTCCCCTTAGAAATACCAAGTGAAACTTAAATGAACGTTGTAAAGCCGCCATTTTCAGATCAAGAGATCCAAGAAGGCAATGTCTTGTATAAAGCAGGCAAGGTCGGCTACATCTCTTTTTCCGAAGGGACCTATCAGGTCGAAGTCAAGGAGATGAAGGCCAAAAAAGTGTTTTGGCCTTTTTTGCAGATCGATGACGCAGGACGCATTCTGGATGGCTTTTGCAATTGTCCTGCTGCCGAGAAAAAAAAGACCTGTTCCCATCAGGCTGCAGCGTATCTCAAAATTTATGCGGGCGAATTGCTTCCTATCCATGTCCGTTTCCGCAGTTCCTTATGGAACCAGCTGGCCCAGATCACATGCCGGCGCCATGGAAGCAATCCCAAACTCCTTCGGGCTGTCGGCAAAGGGTATGAAGCATCATCGGCAACGGAAAAAAAGCTGTTCGAGATCGAAGCAAAAAAAACCGAAGGGAAAAAACGGCTTGAAGATTTCTTTTTTAACCGTGAGGAAGAGACAGAAGAGACCTCTCTGAAATTTTCGAACCTACCTCCGGAAGAGATCTTGCTGTGGCGCGAGGGGAGGCCCAGCCAGCAGCTCATCTATGAACTATCATTCTGGTCCGATCTTGCCAAATGGTGGATGCAGATGCAGGACGACAAAGAGGAATACGCCATCTCATTTGATACTGGAAGTCCTCCGAAATGGATCCATGTCAAGTTTCCCCAAGTTTGCTTTAGCTTTTATATCGCAGAGGCAAATTGGCCCCAGGTCATCCCATCGCTCAGCACAGTCAACTCTCCTTTGCCGGTCTACGAGATGCAGCATCAGCAGATCGAATCGATCCGCTATGATCGGATGCGTAGGTCCTTTTTGCTCGATGTAAGTCCCATAAAAAATGGAAAGAAAGAAGAAAAGATCGATTTGGAAGGGCAAAAGGAGGTTCCTTTAGGCGATTGGATCTATGTGCCTAACAAAGGTTTTTTCCCATCACGGTTTGATCCGGTCTTCAACGCTAAAGAAATTCCGACCGACAAAATCTCGCTAGTCCTCCATAAACACCCGCAAATCATCCAAAAGTACCTGTCGAACACGAAGGTCAATCCAGGCAGTTACAAGGCCAAGTACCAAGTTTATTTCGATTCGGAAAACCGTCTGCATATCAGCTGCTATGTCTTCGAGCCCGGAGATTTGCAGAAGCCTATGTCCCATTTTTTCGGTCCTTGGGTCTTCATTCAGACTTTGGGATTCTATTTGCTGGAAGACCTCTTGTTTGATGGGATCGAAAAGGTGATCCCTAGGGACCAAGTCAGCGAGTTTGTCAACCGCCACCGCGTCTGGCTCAATGGGCATGAAGGTTTTCAAACGCATGTTTCAAGCATCGAATCGCAGCTGACCTTCTCTGTCAGCAAAGAGGGCTTTTTGCAATTTGAATCGGGCCTCGAAATTGGAGGAGAAGGCGGGGAGTTTGTCGATTTTGGCGAATGGATCTATTTGAAGGGAAAAGGATTTTTTGCAAAGCGCGTCGGACGTACAGGATCAGCTATCCGCTTAGGACTGACAGTCCACCGTTCCGAGATCAATCAGTTCATCCGGCTCAACCGGGATGAGCTCGAGGGGATCAAAGGCTTTTTCTCTGCAACCTGCCCATTGGAAAAATGCGGGCTTGATATTTTCCTCAATGAAGACAAACGGATCATCGTCCGCCCCCATTTCCAATTCCTTCCCAATTACCGAGCCACGTCGGTGTTGATTTTTGGAGATTACGCCTATGTCGAAGGGGAAGGGTTTGCCGAGATCCCCTATGAAATGCGCCTGCCTGAAAACTATGTGCGCGAAAAGATGATCTCGATTGCCGACGAGCCCTATTTTGTCGCCTATGAACTCGAAACATTGAGCCCCTATATCTCATCGATCCAAAAAGAGCTGCAAAAGGGGCGCGAGCTGTTCGTGCGGGTTAAAAAAATCCAAACAGCTCCAAAGGCGGAAGGGAAAGAATGGCTGATCGAGTTTTCTTATGAGTCGGATATTGGTTCCATCGATATGCACGCCATTTGGGAAGCAGTGCAGGGCAACAAGAGATATCTTTTCACCTCGGCAGGTCTCGTCGTCTTAAAACATTCCCGGTTCAACTGGCTGAAGACTATTCAGAAAAAGAGCTGGCAGAAAGGGGGAAAAGTCTTGCGGATGACAACGATGGACTGGCTCCGTTTGTGCGTCTTCGATGACTTAAGAGGCCCGAAAAATACGGAACCCGATTTTGAACAGACGAACCAGTACATTGATGAACTGACCACTTTCAACATGGACGTCCCCATTGATTTGACCGGTTTTAAGAGCGATTTAAGGGTCTATCAAGAAGTCGGCGTCAAATGGCTTTGGTTCCTCTATAGCCACGGACTATCCGGGCTCTTATGCGATGAGATGGGGCTAGGAAAGACCCACCAAGCGATGGGACTGATCGCCGCAGCAAAAAACCAAGAAAGGGGAAAGAAATATCTGGTCGTCTGCCCGACATCGGTCATCTACCACTGGCAAGAGCTTTTGAAAAAGTTTTTGCCCGATGTCAATGTCTTCATCTTTTACGGAGTCAGCAGAAAACTCGAAGCCTTCAAAGATCCCCATGAGGTGTTAGTCACTTCGTACGGAACGCTGCGCAGCGAGAAAAAGGCCCTTTCTAAAATTGAGTTCGACCTTGCCATTTTCGACGAAGTCCAGACGGCTAAGAACATCCATTCCCAAACGCATAAAGCGATGAAGACCATCAAATCGAAAATGCGCGTCGGCTTGACAGGTACGCCCATCGAGAACCGCTTGCTTGAGCTCAAAGCTCTTTTTGATGTCGTTGTTCCTGGATATATGCCGACCGATGCCCACTTCAAAGAGCTATTCGTCAACCCGATCGAAAAAAACCAGGACCCGGAGAAAAAAGCTCTGCTCGCACGGTTTATACGCCACTTTATCCTCCGCCGAAAAAAATCGGAGGTCTTGCTTGAGCTGCCTGAGAAAATCGAAGAGATCTCCTATTGCGACCTTTCCGATGAGCAGATGGAGTTGTACCGCAAGGTCTACCTGAAACAAAAAGAATCGCTTTTTCAGGACCTGGAGGATAATTCAAAGCCAGTGCCTTACTTGCATGTCTTTGCCTTGCTCTCCACGCTCAAGCAAATCTGCGACCACCCCTGCTTGATCACGAAGAAGTTTGATGATTTCCAAAAACACGCATGCGGAAAGTGGGAGCTGTTCATCGAGCTCTTGCAAGAAGTGAGGGACAGCGGACAGAAGCTTGTCGTCTTTTCCCAGTACCTCGAAATGTTGAACATGATCGAGAGGTATTTGACTGAGAACAACATCGGCTTTTGCGGAATCCGGGGAAGCACGCGCGACAGAAAAGCTCAGCTTGAGCGGTTCCGCGATGATCCCAAATGCGAAGTCTTTGTCGCCTCTTTGCAAGCGGTAGGCGTTGGCGTCGACCTTGTTTCCGCCTCTGTAGTGATCCATTATGACAGATGGTGGAACCCTGCCCGGGAAAACCAGGCGACCGACCGCGTCCATCGCATTGGCCAAAACCGAGGCGTCCAGGTCTTTAAACTGGTCACCAAGGGAACAGTGGAAGAGCACATCCACCGCCTGATTGAAAAAAAGACTGCGCTGATGGAAGGAATCATCGGCTACGATGACCAGGATCAGCTCAAGGGCTTGGACCGGCAGGAGCTCCTCGAGCTTCTGTGGTTGATCGATCGGGATATCACGACATCTAAGTAAAATTTTAATTGCTGCTGCAAAACTGCTCTTTTCTTGCGGCAAAGCCGCCTCTGCACCTTCTGTACGCGCTGTGGTTAAAATTCTTTATTTTATTTTTTTAATCCCATGTCCTGATCTTTTCCTCTGACATTATTTCAAGCATCAGATAAAATCCTTCCTTCTTTAACATATTCATTGATCATGACAAAACTTTTAAAGCTCGCCTTAGTCGGCCGTCCTAATGTCGGTAAGTCCGCCCTCTTCAACCGGATCTGCAAGAACCGGATTGCAATCGTTGACGAAGCGGAAGGGATTACGCGTGACCGCCTCTATGCCGGCGCCGATTTTTTTGGCCAGCCCTTTGAGGTCATCGATACCGGCGGGATCAATCCGAACTCTACAGTTCCATTCCAAGAAGAGATCCGCCGCCAAACTGAAATTGCTATCGTCGAAGCCGATGTGATCGTCATGGTCGTCGATTCTACCGTCGGCGTCACTGTCCTCGATGAGTTCGTCGCCCGACTTTTGCTGCGCACCGGAAAGCGCATTGTGCTAGCCGTCAACAAGGTCGATGATTTGTCGAAAATGGAAAATGTCTATCCCTTTTATGCGTTAGGGATCTCCCGCGTTGTCGCCGTATCGGCAACCCAGAGCTTTCAAGTGGCCGAGCTTCTTGAAGAGGCCTTTGAAGAGATCGCCTTTCCTGCTGCAGAACCGGAGGAGAACAAACCGATCCGCATTGCTGTTGTGGGACGTCCCAACGTTGGGAAATCCACCCTTGTCAACTACCTCTTGGACGAAGAGCGCTGCGTTGTCAGCCCGATAGCTGGAACCACGAGGGACAGCATCGACGTCGATATCCTAGCCAACGGAAAGAAGTTCACCCTGATCGACACAGCAGGGATCCGCCGGAAAAAAGCAGAGCATGAAGTTGTCGATAAATTTGCTGCGATCCGTACAGAGCGCGCACTTGACAGGGCCGATATCTGCGTCCTGATGCTCGATGCAGAGCGGGGAATGACCA
Source organism: Verrucomicrobiota bacterium (assembly GCA_018240225.1). Classification (GTDB taxonomy): domain Bacteria; phylum Chlamydiota; class Chlamydiia; order Chlamydiales; family Rhabdochlamydiaceae; genus Acherontichlamydia; species Acherontichlamydia pituitae. The sequence goes on along the minus strand of JAFEGF010000016.1, from coordinate 15,841 downwards.
ACCAAGACAAGAGGATCGCCCATCAGATTGAAGAGCTTGGAAAAGGCTGTGTGATCCTGTTCAATAAATGGGATACCGTCAAAGGCTACCGGATGGAGCATTGCTTGAAAAGCATGCACATCGATGTTCCTTTTTTAGCCCATTGCCCAACCCTTTTTGTTTCTGCGCAGACCGGACGCCATTTGGAAAAGCTGTTCACGATCATTGCCGAAGTGTACGAACAGCAAAACCGGCGTATTACCACGGGTCAACTCAATAAATTTGTTGAAAAAGTAGTCCAAAAGTACCATCCGCCGATGATCGACGGCAAACGCCTGAGGATCTATTACATGGCGCAGGTCGATGTCCAACCTCCTCGGTTTGTGATGTTCGTCAACAACCCTGAGCTCATGGTCGACACGTACACTAAGTATATGATCAACCAGTTCCGTGAGTCGTATGGGTTTATCGGCTCCCCTGTAAAATTCTTTTTAAAAGGAAGGAAGACCAAGGAGAAAGGGGCTGAAGCGGAAAAGCCGGTTTCAAATGATTCCTATACAGAAGAAGAGCCGGAAGAGCTCGAGGAATTTGTGTTCGAGGAAGATTTGAGCGAAGAAGAGATGAGCCATCTCGACCCTTCTTATTTCAACTAATCTTTATTTCGTCTTAAGTTCATTTGTTTCAGTTCGGTAAATTGAATTATTTGGTCGTATTTAGTTATTTTAATATCTAGTGTATAATAGTGGAATAATAAATGAAGCTAGATAATATAATAATATGGCGTCTGTAAATTCTTTTTTTCAACCCTCCTGGCCAAAAGGAGCGTTAAATCAGGAAGAGCCAGTAGTGGAACACTGGCTGAGTTCATCTGCAAGAACTCTATTTTCGGTCATTTTTTTTCCTTACGGCTTATTTCAACTCGCTGCTGCAGGTATTAATAAGTTATCCGCTATCGCTCTTTATCCATCACCCATTACAGCCTATTTCGAAAGGGTGAACCGCAGGGAAATGAAAAAGTTCCTTAAGACCCACCACGACGGTGAAACGATCCCTCTTCAAACTCCGGACGGCTGCAAGATTGATAATATGCTTTTTCGCGGGAGCGAAAAAAAAGCGGTGATTTATTGTACCGGAAGGGGCGGGTTTTTCGAGTCGAAAGCAAACTTCGATTACATCTATGACATTACCAAACGGGTCGGCGATATCAACCTCTTCTTATTAAATCCTCGAGGAGTCGGCGACAGCGAAGGGACTCCAACGCCTCAAGGGATGGCATTGGATGTCTATTCCACATTCAAGTACCTTGTCGAAAAAGAAGGTTTTTCACCCGATGATATTGTCATTTATGGGTATTCCCTCGGCAGCGGCTATGGCTCATTAGGCGCAGAGCTGGTTCAAAAAGAGTATCCCGATTCTGAGATCAATTTCTTAAGCGAGCGCTCCTTTTGCAATCTGGAAGAGCAGGTCAAGCACATGGTTCTGCAGAAGTTCGCGTCATACCCCCGTATCGCGGCGGCCTTAAGTCGATTTGCAGTCCATTTGCTCCACTGCTGCAAATGGCCCATTAATACGGAAGGGGCGGTCAGCACACTCAAAGGCAAAGTGTGCATTGTCTATAATAAGATCGATGACACAATCCCGTTTGTCTCCTCTCTGTATAAACGGATGAAAACGCGCGGTCAAGAAGGACAGCTTGAAAAGCCGATACGATGCATTAAGCTTCTCCCGATCCCCGGTTCTAAAGAAAGCTCTCCCCATGCCAGACAACTTACCCCATGGGAAAAATATGAAGTGGCGAACGAGCTCAAGCGGATGCTCCATATGCCCCATGATGAACCGATCGATCTGACACATGTCAAGGACCTTGGTTTCACCGGTCCGAAAATCAGCAAGGGTGCCGACCGAACATTTAATTTTGCGCTCCATGCAATCAATCAAATTGAACAGATCCTTCTTCAAGCGCCCGAAGATCCCCAGCTCCTAGCTGACAAATTAATGATGATTTTCCACGGAATCCAAAGACAAAAAAACCTTCTTCAGCATTTTCAAAAGCAAGAGCAGGCCCTCAAACTGAGGGAAGACCTATCGACAGTCGACTTAAGTCCTGAAGGGGTCAAGGAATTTTATTTGAAAGTGCTAGCTAGAGCTCGTGTCTCGATGATCATTGAACAGCTTGAGAAAAAAGCCCGGGATGGCCGGTTCTCTATGGAAGAAAAGGTATTGCTTGACCAGCTTGAAAGGGTTTCTTTGATTCCCGATGATGCTCATGCTCTGGGCGCAACGAATCCAGCCCACAGGCTATTCTATGAATACTATGCAGCACATGAAGCGGTCCGCGGTAGCGGAGTTGCTTGGCCAGCTCCCGATTCCCCCGAATTCGGACGCCTAGGATTTTATGGAGAGATCTATGTCCCTAACCTTGTCCGGATCAAAGCGCTTGAAAATTTTAAGGCGCTGCTTGCTCAAGCTGGCTGGTCTGTTTAGCGCAACTTCTTTTTCAAGGCACGGGATCGTACTTGATCAGCTTTCCATTTTCTTCGATGGTCTGATAGACCCATTCGGCGCTGTTTTCCCGTAAAAGACGATCGCATCCTAACACAAATCCTTCAAAGAAACCGTATTTGCGCATGGCAAGGAGCATGTATTGGGAAGAGGAGGGGCGGAAATGGCTGCGCGGCCCATCGACAGGGGAAAGAATATTTTGGTGGAAGAGGATCGCTTGTTCCGCCATCCGGACAAAAAGGGAACGGTCCTGTTGAATAGGAGGTGGAGAAGCGGAAGGATCGGTGTAGTGCAGGTCGGAGTCTTTGCCCCATGGTTCAAAATAGCCTGGGCGCGCATGCAGAGATGATAAAAGCAGGGTAGTAAGAACAAGGAAAGAAAAGCTAAAACGCATAGTTGAGCCTTAAGATGGGAAAAAGGCGGTGTTGGTTCATCATGGGCGTTGCAAGGCGTTCATAAAGTCTTTCGTTATAATATTTGGCCTCAAGCCCCGCTCCGAAGATCCCTCCGAAATACCAGCCCGCTTCAAAACTTGCACAGATGACTCCCGCTGCGATCTGGTCATGGATGAAAAAATTGACGGCCGCGGCAATAAAGAGGCCATTGAGCAAAAACGCTGTGATCGCCGATTGCGTTTGCCCTAAATAGAGATAGCCTGTCCCTGGAATGAAGGCATTCAGCGTCTGAGCTTTTCCTATCGATTTTTTTTGGGCCTCATAGTCAGCTAAGAAATCATCTAGGTAGCTAGCTTCCGGCATATGCTCTGCAAATTGTCTAACAAGGGGTAGATCGGCATGGACAAGAGCGCTTGAAAGGGCTAGCTGGGGAGCTTCTTCCGGCTCGACTTGGTTGATCATTTGCAGGATCCTCTGCGCTTGATCATCGTCGCCTACCTGAAGATAGCTGTCGTAAAGGACCATCAGCATGTCGTGGCATGCGGGGAACGAGGTGTCGATCCTTCTCAGGTTGCTGTTTTCAAAGCTTGCGATCGCGTCTTCATATTTCCTGCCGACGTAATAACAAAGCAGGATCTCATACTGGACCTCAAGCCGTCTCGCTTTTTCCTCTTGAGGCAAAAGGATCTCCGCTCGTTTGAAGGCCGTGATCGCTTGATAGAGGTCGAGCTGATGGGCAAAGGTCATTCCGATCAAATATTCTTTTCCCCAATCCTCGGCATTTTCTTCATCCGATAAAGGAGGAAAAGGAGAAGGAAGCGATCTGAGATACCGGTCCTGGACCGCGTAATTAATGTGAGGTTCGATCTGGTCAGGCACCCGCTGGCAAGCGTTTGTTGCAAAAAGCAGCGCGATGAGAAATAAGGCCAGCCGTGAAAATGTGTATTGATGCATAGGGAATCTCCTATGGGACTCAATAATTATAGAGCATTAGGGATGATTTCGAATAGAGCTTTTTCAACAGTGCGGTGTTCCTAGAAAAAACTATTGTCATTCTAGGAACAACTAGGCTTATTCATTATCTGGGGTTTTCACCAGATCAAGACCTTCATCAAATTCTTCTTTAAGGACAGGAAGGACAGCATTGTCTTTATAGATCCACTCCTGATGTTCTGTGATCTCTTTGTACTGATCATAAGAATTAATGATGTAGGGCTTTAAGAAAATGATCACATTCGTCTTGCTGAGAGAGCGGTCATTTTCACTAAATAAGGCTCCGACAACAGGAAGGCCGCCTAAACAAGGGATAGCAGTGCGGTAGCGGGACTTGCTTTGGTTGATCATGCCGCTAAGGGCAACAAAGTGCTGGTCGGGAACTTGCACGCGGGTTTCCGTGTGGGTATGGGAAGTCAGAAGGCCAGTGAGCTGGGTAGATCCGACGGTGCTTCCTCCAGAGTTTGAGTTAAGAACCTCAGACTCGTCGTACACGATATCAAGGGTTACGATGTCATTATCGCCGAGAATGGGAGTAATCGTTAAGCTAACGCCGACATCCCGGTATTCGATGTTGCCAGTTGTTTGTTGCGTGTTTTGTCCAACGGTAGACACAGCTGCGCCCGTATAAGGAACGTTTTGACCGACGAAAATAATCGATTGCTGGTTGTCTTGAGTAATGATCTTGGGGTTCAGCAATACAGTTGAATTCGTATCCTGCTGGAGAGCATTGACAAGCGAGCCGAGCGATATGAATGACTTGCCTTTATGCATGACGATATCGCCAATCACTCCTAAATCAAACCCGTTGGTAAATTGCAGCCCGTTAGGACCTGCTTGCGGAGTGGCAGTCGCTGTAACGTTTTGCAAGACATTGGTGAAATTCTGAACGGGAGTATTGGTGTTTCCATTGTTTTGCGCAACAAGGGGCATGTTACCCGTGTTCAAAATTGTCTTGTTCATATATTGGACGTTAGATCCCCACATCAGGCCGAAGTTTTGCGCATCCGCAACATTCGTTTCAATGACGAGCACTTCGATGAACACTTGGCGCAATGGCACATCGATGTTTTGGATCAGGTCTTTGAGTTTGACAAGAACATCTTGCTCGCCTGTGCCCAGCAAAGAGTTGGTCACCTGGATCCACTGCAGTGAGTTAATCGCATCCATCAAGGCCGCTTGGTTTGAAGCAGTCCCTTTTGCAAGGCTATGTCCGACTTGTTTTAAGGCATCGCGGATCGCACTGCCTTGGTGGTATTGGAGCTTGTAGACGAGGAAGCTTGTCGTGTCGATCGATTCGATCGAGGGGACGCCTGTCTGTTTGCTAGGGATGTCGAACTTTGCCAGCAGGTCCTGTATCTTGGCCACAGAGGCTTGGTCGCCGGAGATGAGAAGCGAGTTGGTCTTTTCGATCCATTTCAAGTTGTTGATCGCATCGAACAGACCAGGATCGTTGACTCCTGAATTTTCCAAGTTTGACTCAAAGTCGCAGAGGATCGAGATCAGCTCTTCGCCATTCAAGGACTTCGGAGTGTAGACGACAAAAGTTGCGGCGGGCCTTTGAGGAGTTTGAGCTTGGACAAGGGATGGGATATCGAATTTCTGAGCCAGCGTATTGATCCTTTCCAGAGTATCTGTCGGACCAATGAAGAGAAGAGAGTTGGTCTCTTTGATGTAACGCATGTCATTGATCGTCTTGATCAGCTCCTTGTCTTCGACTTTGGAGTTCTGAAGCTGCATGCCGAAACTTTTCAAAGAAGACATCAACTGATCGCCAGTCACATATTGAAGCTTGTAGACGAGGAAGGTCACTTTTCCGATATGCTGGATCGCTCCCATCCCTTCGCCACTGTCGATCCGTTGCAGCATCTCTTTGACTTTTGCAAGGGTATCGGGAGATCCGGTAAAGAGCAAAGACTGCGTTGCAGGAACATACTTCATTGAAGAAAGGGAGGAGAAGAGGTCGGGGTCGATGAGTCCAGCTTCTTCCAGATCTTGCGTTGTTGTCGCCACTTCATTCTGCATCTCTTCTGCGGTCCGAGTCTGCGGCTTGTAAATCAAGAAAGAGGATTTCGTTGCAAGGCCCGGGGCACCGGCTGGAATATCAAATTCAGCTATCAACGTTTTGATCTGGCTGATCGCGTCTGCGGAACCTGTGATCAGCAGTGAGTTTGTCGATTTGACCCATTGGATCTTATCGATGGCTGTGACAACGCCTTGGTTCTGAATATTTGTCTGGGGGATTTGGTCTGCAATCTGCTTGAGTTCCGCAATGACAACATCGCCCTGGGCATTTTGCAGTTTATAAAGGAAGAACCCTTGGGCAGTCTTTCCCGTTAGTTCTTGAGGGTTGTCAAGGGAGATCAGAAGCTCTTTTAGACGTCCGATGGTTGCAGGGTCCGCTGTTACAATAAACGATTGCGCTCCCGCGTCCCATTCCATCGAGTCGATGGCTTTGGCCAGGTTCTGATCGGAAATGCTGTTTGGATCGAGAGTCGGCACCATCCTCTGAAGCGCAGATTCGATCTGCGTGTTCGAAGCATATTGGGGCTTGTAGACGAAAACTTGAGTCGCTTTCGTGACATATGGATTCGGAATGTCCATCGTCTTGAGGATCCCTTGAATCCTTTCGAGCGACTGGGGATCTCCGGTGAAGATCAAAGAATTATTGCTAGAGACCCATTTCATCGACTCGATCGTAGACATGAAGGCTGGGTTTGCCAAATTGGAATCTTTAAGGTTTTTTGCGACCTCGTTCATCGAGTCTTCCAACTCTTCGCCTGTGCGGAACTGGGGATTGTAGATCAAAAAGTTGCTTTTCGATCCGGCAAGAGAGGTCTTGGCGTGTGTAGGGCTGACGTCAAAGGTAGGCAGGATGGTCTGGAGATGGGTGATTGCGGTCGGCGTGCCTGTAAATACCAAGGAGTTCGTCTCTTTGATCCATCGCATGCTGTCGATCGCATTGATCAGGTCATTGTCAGGAGCTGGCGTATTCTTGAGCTGAGAGGCCATTTGATTGAGCGATTCTTCAATCTGCTCCTCGTTCGCATGCTGGATCTTATAGATGAAATACCCCCCTTTTCCGCCGACCATAGGCGTATCCAACGAGGTGAGCATGTCCTTGAGCGATGTAACAGTTTCGGGATCGGCGATGAACATGATCGAATTGGTGTCTTTAACAACCTGAGCATTTTCAATCGCGTTTTCTAAAGGAGTCTGCGCTCCTGGCGCTGACTTAAGCTCATCATTGACTTGCAATAGAGCGGTAAGAAGATCGGCCGGTGAGCGGTTGACCGCTTTATAGATGAAGACATTTTTTCCAGGTCCCGCTTTTTGACCGATGACAACTTCTTTGGGAGGGATGTCCAAGTCTTCCATTACAGTGATTGCGCGTTCGATCAGATAGGGAGTCGACACGATGAAGATCGAATTGGTCTCCGGCTGCGGGACAAAGATCATCGGGTTCCCTTCCGTAAAAGGGGAGAGGATCTGCTGGGTCAATGTGATCAACTCTTGAGGACCGATGTTTTTGACTACATAGGACTCAATATCAAGAGGCGTATGGGGAGCATCGAGGCTGGCAAGAAGAGAAGCCATTTTTTCGACATTTGTCGTGATGTCGGTAACGATCAGCTGACGCGTCTCGTTGGAGACTTCGATGAGCGCTCCCTTCGAGGTCAAAGGGCGGAGGATTCCCGCTACTGCATTGGGGTTCGCATTTTTGATGCGGAAGACTTGTGTGACCAGCGCGGCGTTGCCTGCTTGCGAGTCGGGAAGGTCTCCGGAAACGATCGTCGGAATTTGGTTGACGTCTGTGCTTTTTACGATCAGGACATTGCTCTCCTGCTCAAGAAGCGTCATGTCATGAACCCGCAAAACTTGGGCAAGAGCAGACATCACGTTTTTTGCAGAAACAGGTTCTTCAGAAACAACGGTGACGGTGAACTGGAGGTCGCCTTCTTCAAAGACGAAATTTAAATTGGTGATTTTACTGACAAAACGGATAAACTCGATGATCGAAACGTTATTAAAATTGATCGTATAGGCGTTTTGGCTAACGTCGATATTCGAACTGGATGAATCAGCAATCAAATTCAGGTTTTCAGGTTTGTCTACGCTATAGGCTACGCTGGAGTGGATGAGATTTAAGAACGAAGCGCAAAGGGCTGCCTCAAACCACAAGCGTTTCCGAAATTCTTTCATAGCCTAAAAACCCCAGTATTATTACGCTGTTGCTAGCAAAAATTAAATTACTTGTATCGAATCCTAAAATACTCTTCGGATTATTGTAAACGAGAGTTTATCTACTGGATCCTCCGGAGCGTGCAAGATTAAAGATATCGTTATACAAGGACTGGACAATTTGTGCGAGGAGAAATGATGAGAAATGAAACGACCTGTCAAATGGAATATGCAAAAGATGAATACGGAAAGGAAATCCTCCTGAAGGATGGAAAGTTCCAAGTGATGATGGAATGGGAAAAGCCTTACATGGAAGCGTGCATCGATGCGTTGAAGCCATGCGGCGATGTCCTTGAGATCGGCTTTGGCTGCGGCTATTCGGCAACACGCATCCAAGCATTCAATCCCAAGAGCCACACGATCATTGAATTCCATCCAATGGTCGCACAAAAAGCGCGCGCTTGGGCAAAGCAATATCCGAACGTCGCCATTGTCGAAGGCACATGGCAAAATGCCCTTGCTTCCCTTGGAGTCTTCGATGCGATCTTTTTCGATGATTATCCTCTGGAAAGCGAAGAGCAAATGAACAGCCTTGAAAAAGAAAAGGAGCAATCGCACGCTCTTCTCCAAAAAGGAAACCAGCTTGTTCAAGAGGTTGACAAGACGCTGCCTTTCCTCAAGGAATTAGTCTATGCCGATGCCGATCTCGATGAGCTAATCGGCCACTTCCTCAAAAACAAAAACTTGCCCGTCGAGCATTTATCCCGATTTCTGAAAGAGCTCCGCATGCGCAAGCAGATCTCGGCAGAACAAGAAAACCGCGTGATCAATCGATTGCAGCATGAGGGGATTTCTGTAAAGGAAGCTTCCATCGATCCTCTCACCGCCCAACAACAGTTCAACTTTCGCGGTCCCAACGAACGGCTTTTGACATTTTTGCAGCAAGCTCTCAACGGACATATGCGCAAAGGCTCACGCTTCTCCTGCTTTTTAAGCTCAGCTGTGTCCAAGTATGAAGATCCCAAATTTGTCGATGCCGTCATCTGCAATCCCTATTTGGATTACACAGAGCATGCCATTGAAATTGATGTGCCTGCTAACTGTGATTATTATTCTGAAAATCAAGCGCTTGTAATTGTTATTACGAAAATGGAGTAAATGAGTATGAAATTGTTTTGTTTTCTGCTTGTTTGTGTTTGTTCTCAGTTAATTGCTAAAGAAGTTCCGTCGGCTGTTCAAGAGATCAAGACGCCTGAGGCGACTCTCAAAATCGAGCGCTTGGATTTAGCTTCGACTGCTGTGCCATCAGAAAATCATTCGACGATCTGTTTGAACATGATCGTGAAAAATGAGACGAAAGTTATCTGCCGCTGCTTGGAAAGCGTCAAGCCCTTCATCGACTACTGGGTCATTGTCGACACCGGTTCAACCGATGGTACGCAAGAAATGATCAAAGAGTTCATGAAAGACATCCCAGGCGAACTGCACGAGCGCCCCTGGGTTAATTTCTCTCATAACCGCAACGAAGCACTCTCCCTTGCAAGAGGAAAATCTGACTACATCTTCTTCATCGATGCGGATGATAAAATAGAGATCTCTCCCAATTTCCGCAAAAAGCAGCTATTTGATGACAGTTACATGATCGACATCAAGTACGGCGGAATGACCTACGGAAGGATCGCCGTCGTTAAGGATGATCTCCCTTGGGAATGGAAAGGGGCGGTCCACGAAGTTCTCGTCTGTTATGAAGCTGGTCCCTCCGGGCATTTAGACGATGTGATCATGCGGATCATCGGAGGGGGAGACCGCTCTCAAGACCCGAAAAAGTTTTTGCGCGATGCTGCCCTTCTTGAAAAGGAACTGGAAAAAGATCCCACGCATGCCCGCAGCCAATTTTACCTCGCCCAAAGCTATCGCGACGCAGAGAGTCCTGAACTAGCGCTTACCCATTACCAAAAACGGGTCGACATGGGAGGATGGGACCAGGAGATCTTCTGGTCGCTCTATCAGATCGCCCACTTGAAAGAACAGTTGCAGAAGCCGGAGAGCGAGATTGTCAAAGCCTACACCAAAGCTTACCTCTACCGCCCAACCCGTTTGGAGCCCTTGTATGGCCTCTGTTTCTATTACCGACGTCAGGAAAACTATCTCATGGGCTACTTAATCGGACAACTAGGCCTCAAGGCCTTTGCGAAAGTGGGCACCCGCTCCATGGCCCATCCCCTTTTCGATAGCAGTTTGATGCCTGATCAGATGGAACTTGTTGAGGCTAAGGATCCTTTATTTATCGAATCGTGGGTTTATGACTACGCCTTCTTATTGGAGTACTCGATCTGCGCCTATTGGCTAGGCAAATACCAGGAAGCTAAGGATATTTGCGAATTCCTCCTTGCAAAGCCTGAACTTCCTCCCCATGTGCGCGATTGCGTTAAGAGAAATCTGAAGTTTTCCAATGACAAACTTGCGGAGCGGATGAGCACGCCGATCCTGTTAAAAGCAGGCTAAAAAGACGTTTTCGATAATTGATCCGAAGAAGATGTTGTGTGGATCAACATCTACGTAATTCTTTGGACGGTGATTAAGGCTTTTGGGTAAAGGAGCTGCTGGAAGGCTGGCGCAGACGATGTCCTTTTTAAGATCGCTTCAGCTTGACGCTGTGCGGAAAGGAGAATGTTGTCTTCGAGTGATGCCATCAGGACAGATTCGTACGGAGCTTCTTCTTCCGGAGCTTTTTTTGCTGCTAGGGAATGGAGGACGAGCAGATCGCCTACATTCCAATTATCTTTGGTCTCAGAAAATTTTGCTGTAGAATCGGCGCCGAGCAGGGGATTTGGCGCAGTGAGCTTGCGGGCCTTGCTTGTGCCTTGGGGAAGGTGGAGAAGGGCGTCGAATCCGCAGGAGAGATAGGTGACCAAGTCTTGCAAAGGGTCTAAAAAGATCAGGTTCATTGCATAGTGCTGGCCGGACAGGTCTTGACAAAGGACAGCATTCAACGATTCGGCAAATGCCATCGGTTTGAAATTAGCGCGTTCCGCAGTTGAGGCGTTGCCGAGGGTCATCCGAACCATTCCGCGCAGGTTTCCGATGTAGGCTGCGCTTTCGATGGTGGCGATCGGCGATGCTGCCATCAGGATCAGGTAGGTGTTGTTCGGAAGGCGGAAAAAATCGGTGTAGATCCCCATCTGATTTGTTGTGCGCAGCTTGGAAAGGCCGATGTCCATCGGAGGCCATGAGGGAGGAGATGTAGGAGAAAAGCTCTGGATAGCTCGCTGCAGGCTCTCTTGAATCTCTTTGATCTGATCGCTTCCGGGACGCTCTCTTTCCATTTCGCTGGAGTTGAGATATTGGGAGACATCATGGATAAACTGGGTCATATCTTGATACCTTTCTGGAACGGAGACGGCAAGCGCTTTTGCGATGATCCGTTTTAACCCTTTCGGTAAGAGGGAGAGGTTAATGACTCCGTAGCTGAGCTTTCCTGTGATCAGCTCGTACATGATGATGCCGAGCGCGTAGATGTCGGACGCGTAGGAGGCTTTATGGGGATTTTCTTTTTGCTCGGGGCTCATGTAGTTGGGAGTGCCGATCATCTGCCCTTTGAGCTCGGGAGGTTCGCTCAGTTCATCGTGGAGCTGGGCGATCCCGAAATCGATGACTTTGATCTCGCCGTCTTCTGTGATCAGGATGTTTTCTGGTTTTAGATCGCGGTGTATGATCCCGTGTGTGTGAAGGTGGAGGAGGGAATAGGCGACTTGGAGGACGATCTCCAACGCTCTTCGCATCGAAAGCGATTGCTGCATGATGAAGTGGCGCAAGGAGATCCCGCGGATGAACTCCATGGCGATGTAGAGGCCGTTCTCCCATTCCCCTTGGCCGTACAGTTTGACGATGTTGGGATGGTTAGCCATCATGACGATTTGCGATTCTTTGAGAAATCGGCTGACCGCTTCGGGATGGTTGACGTAAGAGGGGGAGAGGACTTTGATGGCGATCGGCTGCTTGGTGTCGGGATGGATGCCTAAGTAAAGCAGGCTCATCCCGCCTTTGTTTAGAAGGCTGTCGATTTTATAGGGCCCGATGGTTGGAGGCAAGGGTGGGACCTCATGTTCAGAAATGAGATCGGGCATGGTGGGCTGCTTATAAAATGAGGACTCGACCATACTTAGTTGCCGATTTGCAGGATTTTAACTCCGAGAGCTTCCCCTAGTTTGATCAGTTCCCCTTTTGCGACTTTTTTTCCGTTGAGGACGATGTCGACCCCTTGCTCCGGTTTAACGGGCAGTTCGATCAGGTTTCCGGGTTTGAGCTGCAAGAGCTTGTCGAGGTTTATTTTCAAGCGGGCGACCTCAACGCTCAACGTGAGGGGGACCGTTTGGGCGCTGACCATTTTTTCGATGTCCTCATGCTGAGGGCCAGGGGACCAGAGGTGTTCATCTGTCTCTTCGGAGATCTCTTCTCCCATATCGGAAGGGGGTGTCTCATATCCTTCTTCTTCATGGGGGATGTCGGGATTTTCATCTTCAGGGAGATTGTGTTCCATAGATTTTTCTTCCTCATGATAATAAGCATATTCGACGATCTTCAAATGGTTCTCTTTGAGGCGCGCCCTGAAAAGAGGGGCTTGCTCGAGGACAAGGGTTACGGTCCCTTTATGGGAATGGGGATCGTAGGCGCATCGGTCAAGAATAATCACATCGCCCGTTTCGACAGTCTTCCATTGCGCGTAGGTGAGCGTGCTTTGGCCGATCTCCAACTTTAAGGAGAGATCGATCGTTTTTGCGGCCGGCGAATTGATCAAAGAAAGGGGGCGCTGGCTAAAGTGCTGCTTGAACGCTTGATGGAACGCTGGAGGGCAGATCAACCTTCCCCATAAGGTCATTTTGGGATGGGAGATCGCGACGTCGATGCACAATGAGTCTTCTTGGGGAATAGATTGGGAAGCGCCGAGTTTGATCGACAGGTCGTCGAATGCTTTGAGCTGGTCGATCTGCTCCAAGATGTTTAAGAGCAGGTAACGGTAAAATCCTTCTTGGAACTGGGCGGATGCAAATCCCTTCAGCGAGTTTTGGGGAGCTAAGATGAGCTGCGTGAACTTCGCGACATCTTCCGAAGAGAGGAGCCAAAAGGCGCTGCCTTGCACCGGCGAGAGGTCGATGGGGGTTTTGATCGGATTCGCTCCTAGTCCCGATGCGAGGTCTTCTGCTTTCAGGAAATGGGTCTGCTTGTGGGTGATCTTCAGATCGTCAAGTTGAAAGAGGGCTGCGATCTGTTCACTGCACTTTTCCCAAGGAAAAGGAGGAGGGGATCCCCATAGCGGAACTTCGCTGACTACTTGGAGCGCATTTTCGATGTGTTGCAGCCAAAACAGGGGAGCTTCAGTCATTGTTGTAGATCCTCTTGATCTTGAGAAACAGCCTCTTTTCGATGGAATAAGGGACGGTCTTCCTGCAAAATTTCCGTATCGAACCGGCCAATTGAAAAATTAAAATCGCCTTTTGCAAAGGCGCTCAGCAAGGCTGGTTTATGGACGTCGATCGCATTCAGCGCTAAAGCAGACGAGGCAATTTCAATATTGAAGGCTTTGGGCGCCGTGCTAAATTCTTTGATCGTGATGCGGGTGCCGTAAAAAGGGGAGTTGTTGAATTGGGGGGAATCTAGGAAAACGGTAGTCTCCGTCTCCTTGGAGGAGGAGAGGACTAGCATCGTCCCGGCCATTTTTTCAAAGAGGGCTTCAACTTCTGCAGGAAGTTGCACGGGCTGCGATGCGGCAGGGACTCCATTGCTTGAGAAGGTCAAAGGCGCTGCAGCAGCTACGGCAGTATGAGGCGCTGCTAAGCAGCCAGGGATGTTGTCAATTTTTGGGGCTTCGATCAGCTCCTCTTCTTCGGGCAGAGTGAAATGGGTGCGGGGAAGCTCGAAGACGGAGATGACGCAGCGGCTTAACGTCTCATCGTCATCTGGATCTTTTTCATTGCGCAGTCCTTGACGGGAGTCTGCAGATGAGGGGATCTCTTCGATCACATCCTTAAAGGCTGTCGAAGGGCATTGCTCAGTATCGAACTCTTCGAGCTGCGCAGGTTCTTGGTCGATTAGATTGGGTGTGATCGTCGTCATTTAAGGTCCTGGTCCTGTTTGGTCCTGTTTGTCGCCGGACGCTTTTTCTTTTCTATGAAATAGCGGCCGTTCTGATAAATAGCCAGTTTCTAGGCGGTTAATCCGGAAATTATAGTTTCCATATTGGAACGCCGCCATTAGATCATCCGCGTTTCCCTGAAAAAGTGCAACAGCTTCTGGATTGCCATTGAGCTGGACGTTAAAAGCTTTGGGGGCAGAGGCGTACTCTTGGATTATAATTTGAGTGCCATAAAAAACTGAAGAGGCAAATTGCGGAGCGTTCAAGGTGATCACCGTTTCGGTCATTTTTGAATCGGTCATGATCGTCATGACCCCGACCATCCTTTCAAACAGGTCGAGCACATAGGAGTTCATGGCCGTATAAGCGGGAGGCGGCGTGGACTCTGCAACCGGCATATCCGGTTGAATGATCAGCTGAGGAGTGGGCATGCTGAGGTCGGAGGTGGAGGCAGAAAGCTCTTCCTCTTTTTTTTTGTGCCCCTGGTCCCCTTCAAAGCTCCCTTCTGTCGGAGTCAGCACGGGAGTGGGCGTGACGAGTCCTTCAGCGTCGGTTGCGGCGAGCTCTTCCGCTTTTTTCTGAGCCGTGATCGGCTTATCGGGAGCTCCTTGCTGGGTCATCTGTTCGAAAAGGCCGGAGGTCTCTTCTTTTGACCCCAGTTCCGTTTTCTCCAGGTCTTGGCCTGTCATCCCTTTTTGGAGCATTTCCGAGGAGGAGGGTTTGCCGATTTCCTCTTGGGGCTGCATCGGCTCCGGTCCTCCTTCTTCCGAGGAGGTCTTAGGACCAGCTTCTCCTTTTGGAGCTGCAAGCAGCGGCTTGCGGGTCAATGTTCCTGTTCCTTCTGAATCTGTCTGGCTTTGCTGTTGTTGCTGTTGCTGCTGCTGTTGTTGCGTTGTCTGGGCCGATGTGGCCTGCTGCATTTGCTGTTGCTGCTGGACAGCGGGCTGTTCTGCTGGCTGGGCGGGGCCTTGCGGCGAGATCTGCGGCTGGGCAGCGGGTTGCGGAGCTGGCGCTTGGGGAGCTTCTTGAGGAGCTTGGGGTGCTGGCTGCTGTTGGTAGCTTGTTTGGGGCTCCGCTTCTGCTTGCTCGGGCACATTGAAGATCGATGCGGATGACGCATCTTCGAAGTCTGGCTGTGTTCCTTCCGGCGCTGCCGCCATGAAGCTTGAGGTTTGCGGCTGCGGAGCGGCTTCGGTCTGCTGCGCGGAAGAAAGGGGCGAGGTTTTTCCTCCCCCTTCCAGGTCCATCGGATTGACCTGCTTTTGCAAATCGAACGGTGTGACTTGGGATGGGGGAGTAGGTTCCGGTTCGGGGACTGCTTCTTCCTCCTCTTCTTCAGCTTGCTGCTTGCGCTTTTTTTGCTGCTCAGGGTCAGCTTCATTGACCTGGGCCATTTTGCGCATCATCTCCTCTTTGAACTTATCCGCATCCGCAGTGGACCTTTCATTGCGGCGAATGAAATCGGGAGACCCTGCCGGGCCCATTACATTTTCGACGTCTGCCATGAGCGGAAAAACCTCTCTTTGGATCACGAGGCAGTTGCAAAACTCATTTTCCTAGTAAAATTGCCCTTTTGAGGCTGCGGACGCACTAGAAGGTCCGGCGGACCTTCTCAGTGAAGAGCAGGTGAAGCTGCCTTGGCTGCGAACTGGTGGGC
>JAFEGF010000168.1 GCA_018240225.1 Verrucomicrobiota bacterium | reverse complement strand
CCTTTTGAGGCCATTTCCACCCATTCTCCTTGGCCGGCCCACTTGGGGCCGACCTTGTCAAATGGGGCGTGGCAGCTTTGCTGCCACTTGTAACTGGCCTCAAAATCATCGATTTTTCTGAGCAAAGCAGTTTTGCAACTGCCTCTGATGCCAATTTCGGAGAAAAATGTCGCCAAACCATCATTTATCGCCGGCAAATCGCAAATCAAGCCGCCTCAAATGGCTCCTAGCAACGCTCATCTTAACTTCCCTTTTTGTCTTTCGCAAAAGCTTGGTCCTCTTCGGTGTGAAAGTAGCTCTAAGCTCTGCCATTCCTAAAAGTCCAGGATTGGAGTGGAGCTATGACCAGATGCTTTGGAAAGGCGAGAAGCTCAGCATCCTCGGCTTCCATTGCTCTCAAGGCGCAAGCCAGGTCAAGATCGATGAGGCGCAGCTTGAACTGCATATGGATTGGCGTCATGCGAAGATCTTGGCCAATGTAGCATTGGAGCATCCCCATCTCTTTTTAGAAAATCAAGCAGCGCAAGAAGGAGGCAGCATCCCTTTTCCTGCGCTTGTTTCCCATCCCCGTTTTGAAATCCGATGGGAGATGCAGCATGGCGTCCTCCAATTTCCCTCATCGCTTCCAGTCAACCGGCTATTCTTTGCATTTCATCCTGGAGCTCTTCCAGAACAATTAGGGACTTTTTTCCTCTCTTATGAACCTGGCGCAGCCGCTTCTCCGCTTCTTACCGTCGATCTATCGGACCTAGGTCAGAAGTTAGGATACCGGTTCCAACTGCATGAAAATGATTGCGGAAGGATTATTCCGCTTCTTCCCTTTTTTTCCTCGGCAGGATCGCTGCATTGGAAAGATGCGCATGGGGAAATTGCCATCGAAGGACATGGGGCAATCAATGAACATGCTGAAGTTTCCGAGTTTTTTTGCAATGTCAAAGCAGACAATCTCTTTTTCACACATCAGGTCGGAGGAAAGGAGCTTGCCCTTGCTGATCTAGAAGCGGTGGTCGCCTATTGTCCGGCTCAAGGGAAAACATCGTTTTGGGAAGAGCTCTCCGCCCATATCCAAGCTAAAGGTGGAAAGTGGCTGATGGCAGGCGACCATGAAAGACCTTGGATTTCCCTCGAACAGATCAACTTAAATTGCACCCTTGCGCCTGACACAGATCCAGAGTTTGGAATGGAGGGGATGATCGTCCAAGGAGAGCAGAAGGGGCCGATCCAGGTCACGGGGAAAGGGGGGATCCAGCCTGACGGAAGGTACTGGTTGGAAACGCAAATTGCGATGGGATCTGAATTGCAGAGGGTGGATGCGGTCCTCACGCTATGCCAACCGGAAGAGGAGTTGCAGATTGTGCACATTGAGCTGCAGCGCGCCGATGCCAGCCATTTGGATTGGATAGCACAAATGGCGATGCCGGCTGAGATGAAGAAAATCTGCAGCCAAGGAAATATGGAGGGGAAGCTTGTCCTCGAATTTTTCAAAAATTCCTGCAGGCGCATTCAGGTGGACGAGGTGAAAGCTCAGAACCTATGCCTTGTGTTCCCGTCGTCCAAATCAAGCGTCTCAGCAGCAATGGCAAAACTGGAAGCGCAAGTTTCCCGATTGGAAAATGGACAATGGCAAATTGAACAGGGTGCATTGCATTTTTTTGGCGGGCAAGGACGATTTGGAGAACGCGCCCATCTGTGTCAATTAGAAGGAGATCTTTTGGTCGAGGCAGGGGAACTCAAATCCTCAACGCTGCTAGCTAAGATCGGAAACGTGGAGGGCAGCCTTGTCATCCATGGAACGCAAGCCGAGCATCTGCTCGATGCGGAGTTCAAAGGGGACATCAACGACTTTTATGCTCTTGCTTTTCCCAGTATTAAGAATGCTGCAGCGCCATGCCATCTCAAAGGTTCGTTGATCAAGAACGAGTCGGGATGGGATTGGATCGGAGAGGCTGGTATGGGCAGTGAAGCGCTCCAATGGGGTTTTGAAGCGCAAGGGCCCACATCGCTTGCGCAGCTGATGGACAAAGGGGGATCTTGGACGGTATCGGAAGGATGGCTCCGCTCAGAAAAGCTGACCGAGGCAACCTACGGGCCGATTGCGAAGGCTATGCTCGGAGATTTGCAGCTCAAAGGGGCAATAGACATCTTTGGCACCTTTAAAGGGGCTCAATGGAACTGGTCTGTGCAAGGAGAGGCCATTCGCCTCGACCATCCCTGGTTTGCGCTGGTCCTGCCCCAGCTTGGCGAAAAAGACCCTCAACTCCTCCAAACGGAAGGAAGGGCCCTTTTTTCCTATGATGTCAATACCCATCGCTTAATAGGCGATCTTCCAGTCCAATCAGGGACGTTTGTCCATAAAAACCTCAACCTCAATTTTGAGCAGCTTCACGGCAATATTCAGATCAAAGACGGTATCGTCCAAGCTGACGGATTGAATGCTGTTTGCCATGGACTGCAAATCGAAGGAGATGTTGCAGTGCGCCTGCTGGGCGCTGATGATTTTGACCTGATGGTTGAAACGAAGAGCATTGCAGGGGACCTTTCCTCATTGCAGGAAGTGGCCCGCCATTTTCCTCAATTAAAGCTCTCCTCCTTGGGCGAGCTTGAAGGGAAGTTCATCAGCGGTCAAGGAGGATTGGCCCTTGCGAGCGAAGTGCGTGGAGAAGAGGCCAGAACCCAATGGGCGTTCGGAGGAGAGTTTTCCAACTTGCATATCCCTCTTAGCGCGCACAGCTACCTTTCGAATGCAAGCTGCATCCTGCATTACGATGCTTATTTAGGCGAGATGGTCGTTAACAACGGCAAAGGGACCTGGGTGCTGGCCGACGGCTCGGCCTATCAAGTCCAGATCGACAATTTTAAATTCAATCCTGAGCGCTCCGCCCTTTTCGATATCAAGATCCACGATGCAAAAAAAGAGATCGGCAGGTTCAATGGGCAGCTGGACCTCAATCCTTCACTGGGATGGGACTTGCAGTTCGACCGGAACTCGACCCACTTCTACGGCACGCAGCTGCAAATGGGCAAGGTCGTCTTTAGCCGCGATGGGAAACTCCTCTTTTTTGAGATGCGCCCGATCATCAAGATCGAAGATCTTCAGAAACAGCTGAAGTTCATCATGTCCTCCGGATTGTTTGCCTCTGCTGAGTTTGATGCGAATGAGCTAGATGCCTGGCAATTGGAAGGGGAAGTGAAGACCGATATGAAATGGGAAGGCAAAGTGTTCAACTTTAAGGCCCATGGAAAAGACCTGTCGATCAAAGGAAAGCGGATCGATCAGTTCAGCTTGATTGGAAAGAAGGAGAACAACCGTTGGATCATCGAGCAGCTCCATGCCGACGGCCTCAACACAAAAGCCATGCTCGATGTGGGCGATCGCAAGGTCTCATTTTCTCAGATCGAAGGGAGCTGGAACCAGTTCTTTTGGAAAGGAAGCGCAGCCTATTTGCGCGACCAGAAGAACGTTTGCATCGAAATCGATTCTTTCCAAGGCGATTTGCGCGCGCTGAGCGCGGTGGATCCCAAGTTCAAGTCCTTATCCCAAGGCGCCTTTGCGCTCAGCGCACGCGCCAAATGGCAGGTTGGATCTCCGACAATTGAAGGAGAGTGCACAGCCGTTGCGGACACGAACCTTCCGTTCAATGTCTTAGTCAAACAGGAAACACCGCTGCGCTTTTGCTATGTGGACGGCCAAGGGTTGCATCTCAAAGGGATCGAGTCCAAGCTCTATATCAAAGGCTCGATGCACTATTTGGGAGCAATCAAAGCAAGCGCTGTCATCCAAAACGATCAGTACGATCTCAGCGAGATCCAATTTTCTCTTTCTCCCGAGGCCGTCCAGCGTGCCATCGATGCGAAATGGGTCTCTTCCGATATGAAGCAGTTCTACTTCGAATCTTTCCTTGAAGGAAGGGGAGATCTGCACAGTTCGAAAAATGAAATTCTGTTCAAGGGGAGTTTGCGCGACGGCCGCTATGGCATGAAAGATCAGATCTTCTCGCTGCAGAATATCGGGATCAGCTATGAAAATGCCAAGCTCCAATGCCAGTTTAAGACAGCCTTGAACGAACAGCCTCTATGGGGAAGTTTGAATGTCGACTTGACAGGCGCTCCTGTCGGATCGCTGCATGTTTGCGACCATGTCAAACCTGAAGGGATCCAGGCTGAGTTCCGCTCCAACGGGACAGCTCTTTGTTGGGAGAGCATCCAAGGTTCCGCCTGCGGCATCGACGTCCAGCTCAAAAAAGCGACCTCTTCCCAGCTCTCGAACGCGACCGTTCTAACGGGAAACATCAATATCGACGGATCGCGCCTCGATGCCTTTTTCCCTAAAGAGATGAAGGAGAAGTTCAAGAACCTAAAACTAGGCAAAGGGTATGAGTTCCAAGGGGACCTCGTCCTATGGAACGATTCCAAAAAAGGGTTCCAGTTGAACGGGCAATTGATGGGGCGGCAATTTGAACTGCTTGGCTATCAGTTCGAAAGATTGCGCGCTGTCATTGAGGCGACGCCTCAATCGATCCAGATCTCCAAACTGGGGATCGATGACGAGGCGGGCCTTTTCCAGATCAAAAAGATTGCGATCGACCATAACGCCTCCAATCAAAAATGGTCCTTTCACATCCCCCTTCTCCAGATCAAAGACCTTCAGCCGAGCCTCATGAAAAAAATCGGCAGCCGCGATGCCATGGTGAAGCCGCTTGTGATCCGCAATTTGAGCTTGAGCGAGATCCGAGGCGATCTCAACGATCCCCGCGGCTGGATGGGAGATGGGCATTTGAACTTCACTAACGCGTTCAAAAAAGAATCGACCCTCTTTGAAACGCCGATCGAGATGATCAAGAACTTCGGATTGGACCCAGGTCTATTAACGCCCATTCAAGGAGAGATCGATATCGAGCTGCGCGGCGATAAGTTCTACTTGGTCAACATGAAGAACTCGTTCAGCGATGGCAAACGGGCCCAGTTCTTCCTCTCTCCCGCCGATCAGACCGCCTTTATCGATCTTTCCGGCAACATCCACATCGATATCAAAATGCGCCAGGATGTGGTCTTGAAATTGACCGAGGCATTAACTTTGACCGTAAGAGGAACGCTCGATAAGCCTCGCTACGGACTGAAATATTAAAGAAGATGTTCCTGAGAAGCTGTCCTAAAACTATGCTATTTAGTTTTTTGAGATTCTTTTTAATGAGATTTCATAAGACCTTAGTCGTTTGGACGACGAGCGCATGTGTTAACACATGAGTGAGAAGTCCGATATGAAAGATCACAAAAAGAATCCAAAAAACAAAAGCAGGGT
>JAFEGF010000167.1 GCA_018240225.1 Verrucomicrobiota bacterium | reverse complement strand
CGAATACCTGGCTGCGATGTATTCGTTGCACAAGTTCACATAGTTAACAAAGGCGTTAGCGAGCGGATAGACCTCTTGCAATAAGGGGATGGAATTGTCAACTGCATTAGTAATAGCGCAATAGACAAGATAAATATTGTAGCCTGCTTCATTAATTTGATCGAGAAGCTGCTGTTGGGAAGGGGTTCCCGAACGCGCATGGGATATCAGTTCGGCCCCAGGAATTGCGAACTGGACTATTTCTTGAATCGCTTCATGATTGATGTCTGCTGCGGTGTGCACTGCCATATGATCCTCCATAGGATTGAAAAATAATATCTTTACACCAGTCAAACAAAATCTTAATTTTTCTTCAAGAAGTTAACAGATCAGGGTTCTTCTTACTTTCCGAAAAGGGTGGAGCCGATCCGCAAAAGGGTCGCCCCCTCTTCGATGGCAATTGGGAAATCATGGGACATCCCCATAGAAAGGTGGCGCAGCTTCAGCTCATCGCGTAAAGATCGGAGCCGGGAAAAGCAGGTTCGAATCACCTTCTCATCATCAGTCAAAGGCGCCATGGTCATGAGGCCTTGGACAGTAATTCCTGGAAGCTGGGAAAGTTCGGCAAAATGAGCGCGGCATGCGTCAGGGGTAAATCCCTGTTTCGAGGTCTCCCCTGACGTATTGACTTGCAGAAGAATGGCTGTAGCGATGTTCTGCTGAACGCTTGCGGACGAGATCTTTTTTGCTAGGTCCAAGGAATCGATGGAGTGGATGAGCGCAAAACGGCCGATCGCCTTTGCGACCTTGTTCGACTGGAGATGACCGATGAAGTGCCAAGCGATGTCGGATGGGAGCTGCGCCATCTTATCGAGGGCTGTTGGGATGCGGCTTTCCCCAAAGGCGCGCAAACCTAGTTCGTAGGCCTCTTGAATAGCTTCCAGGTTAGCATACTTGGTGACGGCGATGAGGGCGATATCGTTAGGATCTCGGTTGGAGCGTTGGCAGGCTTCGGCGATCTGGCGGCGTAGCTGTTCAAGGCGTTCAGAAAACATCGGGCCTTTTGAAGATTTCTTGGAGGATGAAGGCTTGTTTGAGGCCAGATTTTTTGAGCAGGACCCTGCCTCTGGAAGGCCGGTAGCGCTCTTTGATGGCGTAGGCTTGGTCAAGGTCGATCCGTTCGGTCAGCTCGGTGCTGATCAACGAGTCTGCTCGTGCGTCGGAGATCGCAGAGATAATGGTCCTTTTTTCGATGTTGGTGGCGATCTGGCGGGAAGTGATCGCCGATTCAAAATCGGAAAGGGTCCTCTGGACGGGAGGAAGAGAGGATGCTGCCTTTTGAGGCGGAGGAAGCTTCTGTTGCGAAGGAGCTGGGATGTAGAGCTCTTCTTCCTCCTCCTCTTCATCGAAGTCTTCATCTGCATCGTCGGGATATTGATCCTGCTGAGGAGGCGCTGGCTTTTTCTTCCGTCCTCCTGCAAAGACATAGAACAGGAGGATCAGGATCGGAAGGATGTATTGCCCAATGTGGTCGAAGTCCATTCTACTTATGCCCGGTATCTTCGTCTTTGGAGATCGACTTGCGCATGTCTGTGTCGGCCTGGATGTTCTTCATCCGGTAAAAGTCCATGATGCCGAGGTTGCCGGTGCGGAACGATTCGGCGATGGCCATCGGGATTTGGGCCTCTGCCTCGACGACCTTTGCCTGCATTTCACGGACCTTCGCACTGTTCTCGTGCTCCATGGCGACGGCCATTGCTCTTCTTTCTTCCGCTTTGGCTTGGGCGATCCGCTTATCTGATTCGGCTTTGTCGGCGCGAAGTCTAGCACCGATGTTCTCGCCGATGGTGATGTCGGCGATGTCGATAGAAAGGATCTCGAAGGCGGTCTGCGCATCGAGGCCTCTTTCAAGGACGAGTCGGGAGATCCGCTGGGGAGATTCAAGGACGTCGGTATGGGTCTCTGCAGCGCCGATGGCGTTGACGATCCCCTCGCCGACGCGGGCGATGATCGTTTCTTCAGTAGCGCCGCCGACGAGCTGGAGGATGTTGGTGCGGACAGTGACGCGGGCGCGGCAGCGGAGCTGGACGCCGTCTTTGGCCACCGCTGTGATGTACTCGCCATGCTTGATATCCGGGCAATCGATTACTTTGGGGTTTACAGATGTTTTTACAGCGTCGAGAAGGTCGCGGCCAGCTAAGTCGATTGCTGTTGATTGGCGCCAATTTAGGGGGATATTAGCCTTGTCTGCAGCGATCATGGCGCGGACGACGTTAATGATGTTGCCGCCGGCAAGGTAGTGGGTCTCAAGGTCGGCGACGGTGATGAGCTTTAGGCCGGCCTTGTAGGAGGTGATGCGGGCGTTGACAATGATGCGCGGAGGAATTTTGCGCATGCTCATCCCGATGATGTTGAACAGCGAGATCGGGGTCCCGGAAACAAACGCCTGGAACCAAAGGCCGATAAAGCGGGCGAAGATGGTGAAGAGGATGATGGCAACGATACCCACGATGAAAAAGAGGGTGTAGACGCCGATCGATGTGTCCATATCTGCAATGATGTTCATGATGTTCTCTTGATGGTTGTTCTAACGATTAGATGGGAGCCTTGCCCGCCGACGACTTCGACGGCCTCGCCTTTGGAAAGGAACCCCCCTTCCGAAAGGGCTTGGTATTGGGTCCCTTCGATAAGGATGTGCCCTGCAGGCTTAAGCTCGGTAAAGACGGTGCCTTTCTTGCCGATCATTTCCCGGTCGAAGCTTGCGGCCAGGAAGCCTTCCTGGTCCTTTTCGAGGTAAAAGCGGTCTTTAGTTTTGGATTTGCGCATTTTCCACAGGGCAAACTTGCAAGTGGAGATGACAGCCAGAATTAAAAAGAGGATGTAGAGGCTGCCCCAAACGGTCGATGTGTGCATGAAACAAAGGATAATGCTGGTCAAAAGGGAGATGCTGCCAATCACGGCAAGGATCCCGCCGGGCAGAAAAAACTCAGTATAGATCAGGGCAAGCCCTAAGATTGCAAACAAAATGATAAACATGCTTTTACCTTCGATCGACGATAATACGGGAACCGTCGATTTTCTTCACGACAATTGGTTCTCCCTTGTCTATCACGATTCCGTCGGTGACGGCATCGAGGACCTGGTTGTTGATGAGGATCTTGCCTCCAGGGCGCAATGGGGATTGGGCGATCCCTTCCGCGCCGACGGCGGGCATCGCCTTGGCCTCAAGGCCTGCGACGCTCCCTTCCTGGTCCCCCTCCAAGATGATCCGGCTTTTGCGCAGGAAAGTGGGGGTCAGGTAGCGGGCAAGCAAGGCAATGATGATGAGGGAAAGCAGCAGCGTTCCGATGAAATATCCGAGCCGTTCCAGGAATGCGATTGTCGCAAAGTTCAATTGGTCCCAGTCCCAGTTGAACTCGAGCGGTCCTGCTGTCGGGACCATCAGTGTAAAAAGGGCAAACAGGGTCAGAAGGATGCCAAGCACCCCTGCGATCCCAAAACCGGGCAGGACAAAGATTTCGACGCTCAAAAGGACAAGCCCCGCGATCAGGATGATGATCTCCAGCCAGCTGGCAGCCTCCGCTGCGAAGCTGGAAAGAAGGATGAAGCATAGGCACACAAGGGCTACAACGCCTGGTACGCCGAAGCCGGGATGGCTCATTTCCATGTAAACGCCGACGATGAGGCCCAAGAAAAGCAGCGATGAGATGAGCGGATGGCTCAACAAGCTAAAAAAGCCAATTTTCCAATCGGAGAAGCTGACGATCTTGGCCTGAGGGATCTGAGCAAAGAATGGCTGCTGGAAAAGGAGGTTCTTTGAGGCTGGCCACTCCCCCGCCGCCAACTCTTGGGGCGTGATGGGAGCTAGCGCATGCAGGTCGACCATAAAATCGGCAACGCCGTAGTCGATGAGCTCTTCCGCGTTTAAGGTCAAAAGCTTGCCCATGCGCGAGACGATCTGGTCGGGATCCGGGCCTTGGGTCCTGATCTCGTCCTCTTTTTCCAGACGAATAATCTGTCCGTCCCTGCGCACGAGGATCATGTCCTTGTCGACCATCGCTTCGGCGATGAGAGGATTGCGCTTGTAGTACTGGGCCAAGTTAATAAACTCGGCGCGCAATGCGGAGTTGATCTTTTCCGAAGCGGTCTCCATTTTTCCATCAGCGCCGGCTGTGATCGGCTCGGCAGCGCCCATACTGGCAGTATTAGTGATGCCGATAAAGCGGGAGGCATAGGCAAGCATTGCTCCGGCGGAGATCGCCCAATTGTCAATGAACGCAACGACGGGGATATGATGCTGCACATCGATCTGATGGAGCAGATCGGCGATCTTCATCGAGGCAAAGACCTCCCCTCCGGGGGTATTGAGGTCGAGGAGGATGAAGCTGACGCCGAGCTTTTTATAATGCTCTAGGGCGTATTTCACATAAAGATAGGTCGATTGATCAATGGGGCGCTCCCTCTCGAGATAGATGTAGCCGATCAGGTTTTCCCCTTCCTGCTTAATCGGGATCGCAGCCTGCAGCCGCTGTTCGAGGGACTCTTGCTGAGGTAAATTTTGATCTTGGGATTCTGATCGCGCCAGGTCTTGCGCAGTAGGTTCTTGGGAAGACGCCAATGCGCAAAACAAGAAGAAACTCAAAGAGATCAGTTTGCAAAGCTTGCGCATGTTGCTTCTCCACATTTTAGAAAAATGTATGAGAGCTATAGCATAGGAGTTTAATGGGTTTCAATGAACTTTTGTGTGATTATTTAAACAATTCAGAATGAGTGCCTAGACGCACAAAAATAATCTGCTTTTTTTTCTTTATCGATCTTATAAATTAATACCCAATCATTTTCTACATGGCAGTCTCGATAACCTTTCCAATTTCCTTTTAGAGGATGATCGCAATACCGTGGTTCCAGGGACTCTTCATTAATCAACTTTTCCATGATCTTAATGAGAACAGCTAAATTCTTCTTCTGCTTCAGAGCCTTCTTTTTATCTTTTAGAAACTGGTTAGTAATTGCAGGGAAAAGCATTATTCTTCCATCGCCTTAAAAAAATCCTCATAGGAATCAAACTCGATAATCCCGTTCCCTTTCTCGGTATCTTTCATGGCTTTAAATGTTTCAATATTTGGAAAACGCCCCTTTTTGCAGCTTTGGAATCGCATCCTTACCGATTCTAAAACGAACTCGTTAAGAGTCTTGTCTTGACTTGCGGCCAACATCTTCATACGACGTCTTTCCAATGGAGTGCATTCAATGGCTAATCTTACTTTTTTTGCACGCTCTACCGGTTTTTTATTAGTCCTAGATGCTTTCCTTTTCTTGCTTACAGCCATGAAACCCTCCT